>NZ_JBNPMC010000050.1:0-25185 GCF_050313795.1 Bariatricus sp. SGI.154 | reverse complement strand
CTTTGTCTGTCTCTCACGAGTCAGCCTAGATATAATATCATGGGTTGTATCCGTTTGTCAAGATGTTTTTTAAGTTTTTTTACTTTTTTCTACATCTTTTTTTCTGATACAATACATGGTATCTGCAACTCCATATAACCACTATATAGAAGTTAAATACGAAGTCATCTCTTAGCCATAAAAAACTGTCTGAAACTTTTTCCTGTCTCAGACAGCCATCACTGACTAAACGGAGAAAGAGGGATTTGAACCCTCGCGCCGGTTACCCGACCTACACCCTTAGCAGGGGCGCCTCTTCAGCCTCTTGAGTATTTCTCCAGCAGAAGTTATTATACTAGACCTCTTACTAGTTGTCAATCATTTTTTTCACTTTTTCAAAAAACCATTTGCAAACTATTTTCCTCTGTTTTATATTTTCTTCTTTATATAAAATGTGTACTAATTCTTTTTTCATATTGTGGTGTTTCCACTCCACCTTTACGTCCAGCTTCGATTCCTTCCAGCAGCCATGCCATATTCTGCGCCAGGGTTCTCATAGTCTGCAGCCCTTCGCCATCCTTACGTACATCATCTGGTGTGAATCCATGTACCTGATTCCAATACTGGGAACCAACAATATGCATGTTACTAATTCCAAAATACTTATTCAGCCGATCGAATGCGGCACTCACCCCACCTCTTCGACAGGAAACCACCGATGCAGTTAATTTTCCTGCCATACGGCTCTCGCTACAATAGAACAAACGGTCAAGGAAAGCATACCGTTGATTAATAGAATTTTACTCATAGTCTCATACATTTACAGGATGAACCGTCCTTATGCTCCTTCATTCCTGCATTTTCTCCACACATTAATTAATTGATTTTCCCAATTCATAAGCCTCTTTCAACTCTTGCTTTCCTTCTATATCTCCGACTTCCATGACACCGCTACAAAGGACTTTTCCAATACTCTTCCAACCGATATGTTTTTCCAGATGATCATACCAGAAGAGTGTTTCTTCGAATCCGCTGCCCTCTGCTGCCATAAGAAGTGCGCATTCTTTCTTCGGATTGCGGTAATTCGGATCACATTCAGCAACTGCGAACAAACGGTCAAAAGTACATTTGAGTTGCCCGCTCATTGTCCAGTAATAAAGCGGCGTTGCCAGGACAACGATATCTGCTTCTTTATAGACAGGATATATCTTATCCATATCATCCTTCTGAACGCAAGGACTATCCGGGTTCGCTCCCCCGCCAAAACATCCCTTGCATCCATGAATATTCATTTCGTCAAGAAAAAAATTTGTCACACTGTTTCCCATCATACTATAATTTTAACAAACATATTCCTATAAACAAGTACGCACATTCAAGTGCGATACTTACATACAGGTTTAATACTTACCTAAAGGAGAGTGTAAAATGAAAGAACGATGCATTGCCAGCGAATGCCTGAACGATACGGGATTCAGTTATACTTTATCTCTGATTAATGGGAAATATAAAATGACGATACTTTATACCTTGATGGAATTCAAGGTTGTTCGTTTTAATGAGATGAAGAAATATATCGGGAATATTTCTTATAAGACGTTGAGTTCTACTTTGAAGGAATTAGAAGCTGACCAGTTGGTTCATCGGGAAGAATATCCGCAGATTCCTCCTAAGGTAGAATATAGCCTTACGAATCGGGGAAAATCTTTGATTCCTATCTTGGATGGGATGTGTGAATGGGGACTGAATAATAGAATATAGCAGCAAAAATTATAGAGAGAATCATCAACACTGGTTCCCTCTATCTTGCTATTTTCATATCTTCATTATGGCTCTATATAATATTCTCACAAATCGTCTGCTGTATCCGTTCTTTTACAACCTGTGCTATCTCCGTTGTCTTCATATCCTTATATTCCTCATAATACATAGGCTCAAGGAAATGTACCTGAACTTTCACCGGGCTGATCGTATTTGTATCAAATGGCTTGAAAGAATCGATTAACGCTACCGGTACAATCGGACACTTTGCTTTCGTTGCTGCCTTGAAACTTCCGCCTTTAAAATTATGTACGTTATTTCCATCCTTTGAGCGTGTTCCTTCTGCAAATATCAAATAGTTTCTGCCATTTTTAACCTGATTCGTTACATCAATAATTACCTGCATTGCCTGACGGACATCTTCACGATCTAACGTATATGCCCTCATACAGGCAAATACTTGCTTCAGAAATGGGATATCTTTCACTTCTTTTTTTGCAACTACAGAAAACGGGCACGGGCATACATCCAGTATTGCCAGAACATCGTAAAGCCCCTGGTGATTGGGGAAGAACATGAAACCGTCTTCTTTAGGAATGTTCTCAACTCCGTGCGCATCTATAGTTACATTGCCGCCCTTATTCGCCCGGCGGCAGATAAACTTGAGCATCTTATAGTGTTCTTCTTCTGTGTATTTCTCCACATGGCTTGCATGGTAGCACAGTTTTATCCACATGTATGGGACAAGCAAGATATTTCGAAATACCATAAACAGTATTCTTTTCATTATCTTTGATACTCCTTAATCGCTGTCTCGTATAGATTATTCCCTTCACAATCGGCAACAACAATGACTGGGAAATTCTCTACCTCAAGTTTGCGAATTGCTTCTGTTCCAAGATCGTCGTAAGCAACAACTTCTGAAGACTTGATGCATTTGGAAAGCAATGCCCCTGCTCCGCCAACTGCTGCAAGATACACGCTTCCATTTCTTACGATTGCATCCAGCACTTCCGGGCTTCTCTTTCCTTTGCCGATCATAGCGGTTAATCCCAGATCGAGAAGTTTGGGTGCATAACGATCCATACGGCTGGCCGTCGTCGGTCCTGCAGAGCCGATTGGGCGTCCTTCTCTGGCTGGAGATGGTCCCATGTAGTAGATTGCCTGATCCACGATATCTATAGGAAGGGATTCTCCTTTAGCAAGTGCTTCATCCATACGCTTATGAGCGGCATCTCTTGCAGTATAAATCGTTCCGGTAATATAGATGTAGTCGCCTGCACGTAAGGTACGAGAGACCTCCTTTGTGATTGGTGCGGTGATGTGCTTATCCATGATTATACCTCCCTTATGATGTGTCTGTTCACGTGACAGCAGATGTTAATTCCAACCGGGAGTCCGGCAATGTGTGTTGGATAGGTATTTACATTTACAGCAAGAACTGTCGTTGTTCCGCCTAATCCGCCCGGTCCGATGCCGAGGTTGTTTATTTCTTCAAGCATCTCTTCTTCCAGATCTTTTACCCACGGGATATCGGAATGAGTTCCAACTTCTCTTGTTAGGGCTTCTTTTGCCATCAATGCACATTTCTCGAATGTGCCGCCGACTCCGACTCCGACTACCATCGGCGGACAGGCATTCGGACCGGCATCTTTTACCGCGGTCAGTATCGCATTCTTAACGCCTTCGATTCCATCAGCGGGTTTCAGCATGAATACACGGCTCATATTCTCGCTTCCGAACCCTTTCGGAGCAACTTTTATCTTTACTTTATCACCTTTTACTATACTATAATGGATTACTGCAGGAGTGTTATCTTTGGTGTTCTTACGGATGATCGGATCTCCTACCACAGATTTTCTTAAGAATCCTTCTACATATCCCTGACGGACACCTTCGTTGATTGCTTTTTCTAAGTCGCCTCCTTCAATATGCACATCCTGTCCGACTTCTAAGAAGATGACTGCCATTCCGGTATCCTGGCAGATGGGAATCATATCTTCGACCGCAATCTTAAGATTCTCCTGAAGTTGGTTAAGAATCTGCTTGCCAAGAGGGGCTTCCTCGGATTCGGTTGCCTTCTTCATGGCGATGTCCATGTCTTTGGATAGATAGTGGTTCGCTTCTATACACATCTCTTTGATGTTTTTCGTAATCTCATTTACGTCGATTGTACGCATCTCGTTCCTCCTGTGTCTACTGTATGACTTTACTACTTTATAGTATAATACAAAGTCGGGAGCAGGGCAATTGGGGACGGGGGTTTTTTCAATTTCCCCCGTCCCCAATTGGATTTGCCGTGTCCCTTTTTCGATTTGCCCTGTCCCTTTTTACTTATTAAGATATTCTTCAGCTGCCTTCTTAGCCATAATTCGTGAGTAATTGGCTTTTCTGAAATATATTCCTTCACTTTCTTCCTCTATATGCCTAAAATAACTGCGTATATCTTCTTCGATCCACTCTGTATCCCACTCGTAATCCTCCAGATTAATCTTAGCAATCTCCGGTGCTGCATCCCATGATGTGTGATACAGAAGATAGTAGATATCCTGCTCTTCCATATTTTCGGAATGAGCGATATTGTATCTGGTTATGATGGTATCCGGCCTTGAGAATGAGAATCCTATATATAGGACACTGACCACTGCCATAATGTAATGGAACAGGGGAAACTGTCTCTTATATATATTTACAATCACTCCCGACATGATCATCGTCAGCACAATTAAGAACCATAACACGAGGATTCTTAAAAAAGTAAGATGATATGCTCCAATGTAAAGGAACATCCGATAGCCTGCTGAAAAGATCATGATAAATGTACATCCGGAGATAACTGTCAGGATGATCTTCAGGATTCGATTCTCAGGAAATATATGCATACACAGCAGCACCATAACGAAATTAATAATGCTCACAAAAAGAAGTTCCCAGAATCCACCTCTTGCGTACTGTGCGTAAGTCATATTCTCAGGAAGCCCTGACTGCATCCCTATAAACAGGTACATGATCTGAATGGTACAATAGACCAGATAGATAACACTCACAATACTTGTAAATGTAATACCTATCACCGGATGGTAATATCTCATCTTCCGCTCTCTTCCCTCTGGAAAATTGTATTTGCATAAGGCAGAAAAAAAAGCATAGCAGAGTGTAAATCCTACTATAAATGTCAGACATATACCTAATATTGTCCCAAAGTTAATATATCTCAATATTTCTCCAAATAATCTGGAGAAAATAGCATCGGATTTCAACAAAAGCGGCAATATCACACTGAGTATTCCAATCGCTACTAAGAATCCAATGGCAACTGCCACAAGTGTACTGTTATTCTTTTGATCTTTATTCTTATTCAAATACCCTGCCCCATGCTGATAAGGATAAGGAATACACTGAAGCATTGTTCCGAATAGAATACAGATTCTCTTTAGATATGCCGGAAAGTTCCAGACAGAATCATTGTAAAACTGGTGTATCATGAATACAAAAAATAACAGCACAATACCTATCAGATTAAAAAAATGAAGAAAAAACGAAGTCGTAAACGCCGTCGATATCCCCAACAGAACCATTCCTATTATATAAGGATAAGAATATTTCCGTAACTGATAATGAATCTTCTTCATGAATTGTACTGCAAATACGATTGTCGCAACTACACAGATGGGAAATGTGATTCCAGACATATTCTTATAAAGACAGAATGTAAATATCAGCCCATATGCCAGACTTAGACCACCAAAGTACTTATAGTTTTCACTTATTTTCCAAATTAATTGATTTCCTTCTTTATGTTCATTCATGAAAAGCACCTCCTATTAAACAACCTTTAAAGAGTATGAAAATTTCCTGTTACAAAACCGATAGAGAATAACAAAATAAACGTATTATAGCAAAAACAAAATATGTCAAACATCCACAATACAATTAATATGCCTGGATTATGAATTCTAATATTTTTTATAAAATAAACAGGAATGAAAATTAGAATAAAAATTAGAAATACTTCATACACTCCTAATATCCATATATTATATATCTGAAATCCCCATATAGCGATTAGAAAAAGCAATAAAATCATTAATAATATACCAAAAATATTATTTTTCCTTTTCATTAGTCTTTCCTCCCAGTTCTCACTATTCTTCAAGTAATATACGTTCATTCCTCTTCATTCGAAATATATTCTATAATATCTCCCGGCTGGCATCTTAATTCCTTGCATATGGCTTCCAAGGTTGAAAATCGAATGGCTTTTGCCTTATTGTTCTTAAGAATCGACAGATTAGCCGGAGTAATATCTATCTTCCCCGCAAGTTCTGTCAGCCCGACTTTCCTCTGTGCCATTATAACATCAAGATTAATTCTTATTCCCACAATGACACCTCCTATATCGTTAGATCATTTTCTTCCTTATACTTCACTGCCTGAGCGAATACATGAGCCAGTACTTCGCTGAATAATGCTGCAATGAAGAAAACCAGGATGATAACTCCCGTTGCAGGAGTTGGAATAACACATAATTTAACTATGAACATGATTACAATACCCAGACTTAATACTGCCATTGCATTCAGACTTCTTACATTCTCATAGACAAAGCAGGACTCCTGCACAACCGTCTTCATCATCTTTCTAAGTTGGCTGATGATCATAATGCCAAATATTCCTGATACTCCGAATATTAGAAGCATGAAGAGAAAATGTTCGTTGATTGAACTTGAATAATACTGTCCCAGAAACCTCAAACTTAATGGAAGGGTAACGAATACTATGATTCCACTGAAAAACATAAAGTCCAATATATACTTTGTTAATTTTATAAATCTTTCGTTCATGAATAATCACATCCTTTATAGTTTTTTTGTGTTGATTTTTTTAACTATATCACATGTATTATTGAAATTCAATATATTTTTATCGTTTTTCGATATTTCACGTAATATTACTATTAAACGATAAATAATTCTTTTAAAATACCACATATTGATATAAAATATTAAAAAAGGGACAGGGAAAAATGAATTTGGGACACCCCTATTTTAATTTGGGACGGGGGAATTTGAAAAAACCCCCGTCCCCAACCGACGAAGGAGGTACTTTTATGACGACTAACATTAACATGGAACAATTAGAGAAGGACGCTGTTGACATTTTCCAGCAGGGATTCGCCTGTTCAGAGTCTGTGATTTATGCGATTCGGAAGCATTTTGAATTGGATATGTCTGACGATGCGATTGCTATGAGTTCTGGATTCCCTTGGGGACTTGGCGGAGGCGGATGTATCTGTGGTGCATTGGCCGGAGGCACGATGTGTATCGGATATTTCTTCGGACGTAAGACTCCTGGCGATCCTAAGATTAACAGATGCTTTGAACTTACGAATGAACTGCATGATTACTTTAAAGAGACTTGCGGCGGAACTTGCTGCCGTGTTCTTACAAGGGGCATGGAGAAGAATTCTCCGGAAAGAAAGGCTCAATGTGTAACTTTTGTAGCCGCTACAGTTAGAAAAGTGGCTGAAATTATTATCAGGGAACTTGAAAAAGACAATGCATAATATACATATATAAGATAAGGGCGGTCTCATACATTAATGAATATTAACTCAATTAATCGTAAGAACCGCCCCTATATATCCTAATATTTTTCTATTCTACGTGTATGTTTTTTAGTCTTTCTCTCGTAATTTATTCCACAAATTAACATAGAGTTTTTCCTCTAATAAATTATTCTTCTGTATTCTCTTCCGCGATATCTTCATCTATAACTATATCATTATCTTTAATATCGCTTTCTTGACTTTCTTCCTTATTAGCCTCAGATTCTTCAATATCAATCTCTCCCAAAGCCAACTTTCTCTTCTTCTCTTCCTTCTCTTCATCCCTGACTTTGGCAATACTTGCGACGATATTATCATCCGTCAGATTAATCAGCTTCACACCTGATGTAATACGTCCAAGAACGGAGATTCCCGAGCAAAGCATACGGATGATAATTCCTTCTGTATTGATGATCATGATCTCGTCATCTTCATCCACGGCCTTGATTCCCACAACGTTACCCGTCTTCTCGGTAATCTTATAGCATTTTACACCCTTACCGCCGCGGTTCTGGGCTGTGAATTCACTGATCAGAGTTCGCTTACCCATACCTTTTTCAGATACGATCAGAAGATCTGTGCCTTGAGTTACTAACTGCATACCAATGACTTCATCACGGTCCGCAAGATTGATTCCTCTCACACCCATAGAAGTTCTTCCGGTAGCCCTTACATCATCTTCTTCAAAACGGATACACTGTCCGTATTTGGTAGCAAGAAGAATCTCCTGATTACTGTCTGTAAATTTCACTTCGATCAATTCATCATCTTCACGAAGAGTAATTGCAGCAAGACCTGTCTTGCGGACATTCATATATTCACGCAAGGATGTCTTCTTAATCAGTCCCTTCTTCGTTGCCATTACAAGATATGCATCATCACGGTAATACTCGATTGGTATCACTGCGCTGATTTTCTCTCCCGGCATCAATTGAAGGAGGTTAATGATTGCTGTTCCTCTTGCGGTACGGCTTGCTTCCGGTATCTCATATCCCTTCAGACGGTATACACGTCCTTTATTCGTAAAGAACATAATATAGTGGTGCGTATTGGACATGAATAACTCTTCTACGTAATCTTCATCCAATGTCTGCATACCCTTGATACCTTTTCCGCCACGATTCTGTGCCTTGAATGTATCATCAGACATTCTCTTAATATAACCAAGTTTTGTCATTGTAATGACTACATCTTCCTTTGGAATCAAATCTTCCATAGAGATATCGAATTCGTCGAATCCAATGGAAGTCCTTCTTTCGTCACCATATTTGTCACGGATGATAATAATCTCTTCTTTAATCACGCCAAGCAATAACTTACGATCAGCCAGAATCGCTCTCAATCTGCTGATCTGCTCCATTAATTCGTTATATTCTTTCTCCAGTTTCTCTCTTTCCAAACCGGTCAGAGCACGAAGACGCATATCTACGATTGCCTGAGCCTGGACATCGGATAAACCGAATCTCTCCATCAATTCAGACTTGGCAATCTGAACCGTCTGAGAACCTCTGATAATCCGAATGACTTCATCGATATTATCAAGAGCGATTAATAATCCCTCTAAGATATGAGCTCTCTCTTCTGCTTTATTCAGTTCATATTTCGTACGGCGTGTTACAACCTCTTCCTGATGCAGCAAATAGTAATTCAGCATCTCCAGAAGATTCATAACCTTCGGCTGATTATCTATTAACGCAAGCATAATCACGCCAAATGTGTCCTGAAGCTGAGTATGCTTATATAACTGATTCAGAATGACATTCGCATTCACATCTCTTCTTAATTCGATAACGACACGCATACCTTCACGGCTGGACTGGTCACTTAGATCTGTAATTCCATCAATCTTCTTATCTCTTACCATCTCGGCAATCTTCTCGATCAACCTTGCCTTATTCACCATATATGGAAGTTCTGTTACGATAATTCTGCTCTTTCCATTCGGCATAGTCTCAATGTCAGTAATTGCACGGACACGAATCTTGCCCCGTCCGGTACGATATGCTTCTTCGATTCCTCTCGTTCCAAGGATCATACCACCAGTTGGAAAATCAGGTCCTTTAATGATATGAAGAATCTCTTCGATTGTAGTCTCTTCTTTATCCTCAATCTGATCATCAATGATCTTCACAACTGCATTAATCACCTCGCGCAGATTATGAGGAGGAATATTGGTAGCCATACCTACGGCAATACCGGAAGTTCCATTCACCAGAAGATTCGGGAATCTTGCCGGCAGTACTGTCGGCTCTTTCTCTGTCTCATCAAAGTTCGGTACAAAATCAACGGTATCTTTATTGATATCTGCCGTCAATTCCATAGATATCTTACTTAATCTTGCCTCCGTATAACGCATAGCGGCTGCGCCGTCTCCGTCTACAGAACCAAAGTTCCCGTGTCCGTCAACCAGTGGATATCTGGTAGACCATTCCTGCGCCATGTTAACCAATGCACCATAGATAGAACTGTCACCGTGAGGGTGATATTTACCCATGGTATCGCCGACGATACGGGCACATTTTCTATGCGGCTTGTCCGGACCGTTGTTCAGTTCGATCATGGAATAGAGGATTCTACGCTGAACGGGTTTTAATCCATCTCTTACATCTGGCAATGCACGGGAGGCGATAACACTCATGGCATAATCGATATAGGAGGTTTCCATTGTTTTCTTAAGATCCACTTCATGGATTTTATCAAAAATATTATCTTCCATTTATCTATCCTCCTATACGTCAAGGTTCTTTACATATTTTGCATTTTCTTCGATGAATTCCCGTCTTGGCTCTACCTTATCACCCATAAGTGTAGTAAATGTAAGATCCAATTCGGAAGTTGTCTCTTCATCCATGGTGACACGGAGTAAGATTCTGTGTTCCGGATCCATGGTTGTATCCCAGAGCTGCTCTGCATCCATCTCTCCAAGACCTTTATAACGCTGAATCTTGTTATTGCCGTCACGTCCCACTTCTTTCAGAATTCTATCTAACTCTTCATCGCTGTATGCATACCATACCTTCTTATTCTTCTCCAACTTGTATAATGGCGGCTGTGCCAGATATACATAGCCTTCTTTGATCAGATCAGGCATAAAACGATATAAGAATGTTAATAATAGAGTACTGATATGAGCGCCATCAACGTCGGCATCCGTCATGATAATGATCTTATGATAACGGAGTTTGGAGATATCAAAATCATCATGGATACCTGTACCAAAAGCGGTAATCATAGCCTTAATCTCAGCATTACCATATATCTTATCAAGTCTTGCCTTTTCTACATTTAAGATTTTACCACGGAGCGGCAGGATTGCCTGAGTTGCACGGTCTCTTGCCGTCTTAGCAGAACCACCCGCGGAATCTCCCTCTACGATGTAGATCTCGCAGTTCTTCGGATCTTTGTCTGAACAGTCTGCTAATTTTCCCGGAAGAGACATACTGTCTAATGCAGATTTTCTTCTGGTAAGATCTCTTGCCTTTCTTGCGGCTTCTCTTGCACGCTGCGCCATAACAGATTTTTCAATCGTCATCTTCGCAACCGCAGGATTCTGCTCCAGATAGATCTCTAACTGCTTGCTTACAATACTGTCAACTGCACCTCTTGCCTCGCTATTGCCAAGTTTCTGCTTCGTCTGTCCTTCAAACTGAGGATCTTCGATCTTAACACTGATGATTGCAGTCAGACCTTCTCTGATATCCTCACCGGACAGATTCGGCTCACTTTCTTTTAATAATTTATTCTTTCTTGCATAATCGTTAAATGTCTTCGTTAACGCATTACGGAAACCTACAACATGTGTTCCACCTTCCGGAGTCGTAATATTATTAACGAATCCATAAGTATTATCGCTATAAGAATCATTATGCTGCATTGCAACTTCAACAGCCACATTATTTACCATACCTTCACAGTAGATAATATCTTCATACAACGCAGTCTTGCTCTTATTAAGATAAGTTACGAATTCCTTAATACCACCTTCATAGTGGAATGTCTTTTCGATAGGCTTATCTTCCGGTCTGTCATCCCGAAGTACAATCTTAAGACCTCTGGTTAAGAATGCCATCTCACGGAAACGCTGTTTTAAGATATCATATTCGAAGACAGTTTCTTCAAATATCGTATCATCCGGAAGGAATGTTACCTTTGTTCCTGTCTTTCCAGGTTCACAATCCCCAATCACAGCAAGTTTCTGCATAACTTTTCCACGTTCATAACGCTGCTTATATATCTTTCCTTCATGGAATATCTCAACTTCCAGCCAATTAGACAGTGCATTCACAACCGAAGCTCCTACTCCATGAAGTCCGCCGGATACTTTATATCCTCCACCGCCGAATTTTCCCCCGGCATGAAGTACGGTAAATACGACCTCTACCGCCGGAAGCCCTGCTTTATGGTTGATTCCTACCGGAATACCCCTTCCATTATCAAGAACTGTAACAGAATTATCTTTATTAATTGTTACAAAGATGGTATCGCAAAAACCTGCCAATGCCTCATCAACAGAATTATCCACAATCTCATATACGAGATGATGGAGTCCACGGGCTGAAGTACTTCCGATGTACATACCAGGTCTTTTTCTAACTGCTTCAAGACCTTCTAATATCTGAATCTCATCCGCACCATATTCATGCTGTACCTTTTCTGTGCTCATTCTCATCCTCCTAGTTTTCATTCGTTACCTGTCCATTCTGGACATGAAACACTTTATTTATAGAAAAACAATGATTTACAAAATCCTCTACCCCTGTACAGGTAATAAGCGTCTGTATATCATGAATGCTATCTAGTAAATAGTTTTGCCTATGTTTATCAAGTTCAGACAACACATCATCAAGTAATAAAACAGGCGTATCGTGTATTGCCTGTTTTACTAATTCAATCTCAGAGAGTTTTAAAGAAAGCGCCGCAGTCCTCTGCTGTCCCTGTGATCCAAACCGTCTGATATCCAGGTCTCCGACCATGAAGCAGATATCATCCCTGTGCGGACCTACCGACGTACTCTTTATTCGCAGATCTCTTTCTCTGTTTTTGGCTAGTGCTTGTTCTAACGTAAGATTCCCATTGCTGGGTTCATAGATTACTTGAATGTCTTCTCTGTCACCGGTTAACTTTTTGTGAATAGAAGAAATGATTTCGTTAATCTCTTTGATAAATTCTTTTCTTCTATTTATTATTTTAGTACCATATTGAATTAATTGCAATTCCCATATATCTAATGTATCCATCAGATTACCTGATTGACCCATCCACATGTCTTTTAGAAGACGGTTTCTCTGATTAACGATTCTGTTATAATTCGTCAGGTTATTCAGATACACTTTATCAAGCTGGGATAATTCCAGATCTATGAATCTTCTTCTCTCTGCAGGACCATTTTTTATAATATTCAAATCCTCCGGAGAGAAGAATACAAGATTCACAATTCCGAATAATTCACTTGCTTTTCGAATTGGCAACTTATTGATCGCAATTCCTTTTGGACTGTTCTTTTTCAGATGCATATCCAGTTGATATTCAATTTGGTTCTTCTCCACAACCGCCTCTATATGGGATTCCTCCTGACCAAACTGGATCATATCCTTGTCTTTGGCTCCGCGGTGAGACTTAGTTGTGCCGGAAAGATATACTGCCTCTAATATGTTGGTTTTTCCTTGTGCATTGTCACCATAGAAGATATTAGCAGCATGATCAAAATCAAGTTTTAAAAGATCATAATTTCTAAAATTCTTTAGTTTTAAAGATTTAATCTTCAATTCTTATTTCTTCCCCATCAAATATTACGATATCTCCGGCATATAGTTTGCGCCCTCTTCTTGTGTCTGTTTCACCATTTACAAGGACGAGCCCTTCCTGTATCACCTCTTTGGCTTCTACTCCGGATTCTACCAGGCCAGCGGCCTTTAGAGCCTGGCCTAGTTTTATATAATCTTCTCTTAGTCTTATATATTCCATCTTTAGATCTCCTTATGATACTGCGTTGAAGTTCACTGGCAGAATCAGGTATATATAACTTTCTTCATCATCCTTTATGAAGCATGGTGCTTTTGCATTCATCAGGTATAGGGTTACTTCTTCGTCATCTATAACTCTGAGTGCATCGATCAGGAACTTCGGATTGAATCCGATCAGAAGGTCTTTTCCTTCTTTGGTGATAAATATCTCTTCATTCATAGAGCCTATCTGAGACTTAATCTTAAGTTCCATGATCTCATCGCCGATATTGATGATAATTGGCTTCTTATCCCCTTCTTTTACCAGAAGAGTTGCTCTGTCGATACAGTTCAATAATTCTTTCTTGTTAATTCTGACTTTGGTATCGTAATCGCTGGACAGCATCTGATCGATTCTGAAATATTCCCCTTCAATCAGTCTGGATACCACGATTGTATTATCGAATTCAAACACGATATGGTTATTCGTGTAAGAGATGCTTACCATGCTCTCTGCTTCACCTGAAAGAATCTTACTTACCTCCATCAGAGTCTTGCCAGGTACGACTAATTTCTTATCGCTTACCTGATCTTTTAATTCAATCTTGCGGATTGAGATTCTGTGACCGTCAAGAGATACCACTCTTAGAACGTTGTCTTTTATCTCGAATAATTCTCCAGTCATTAATTTGTTGCTTTCGTTATCAGCGATGGAGAAGATGGTCTGTCTAATTACTTCTTTCAGAGTAAACTGAGAGATTTCGATAGACTCTTCCTTTTCGATGATGGGAAGATAGGAGAATTCTTCTCCCGGCTTTCCTGAGATATCGAATTTCGCTTTCTCGCAGGTAATGACTGTCTGAAGATTCTCGTTCGTTTCTATGGTAATCTCATTGTCAGGTAACTTACGTACAATCTCTGAGAATATCTTTGCATCAATGGCAATCATGCCTCTGTCAACGATATCTCCTTCAATCTCCGTCTGGATTCCAAGTTCCATATCATTCGCTGTTAACTTTATAATATCATTTGTAGCATCAATCAAGATACATTCTAAGATAGGCATTGTGGTCTTAGATGGAACAGCTTTGGATACAATGCTGACTCCTTTCACCAGATTTGCCTTGTTGCAAATTATCTTCATGTGTATAACTCCTTTCGTGGCGCAAAATATAAATATATATTAAATATTTCCGTCTTCTTCTTATTAGGGGCTGTGGAAAAGAGGAAAACTGCTTTCAAGCCTCTATTTATCAAGGTTTTCGGATTTAAAATCTCTGTGGATTGTTTTGTATTTGTATGTGGATGTGTTGGTGATAACTTGTCTTATTTCACTTTTTTATTTCTTTAAAAATGAATTTCCCCGGCTTTTCTTCAAGTTATCCATAAGTTGTCCACATACTTATTCACATTATGCCGGATTGATCTTCTTTGTAATAATATTAATCGTATTATGAAGTGTCTCGTCTTTTTCAATCTCGCGTTCGATCTTTTCTACTCCGTATTTGACAGTAGAGTGATCTTTGCCGCCAAGTATCAGACCGATTGCCTGTAAAGGAGTCTCTGTCATATGGCGTATCAGGTACATGGTAATCTGTCTTGGAACGCTGATCTTGGCACTTCTTTTGTTTCCTTTTAGATCAGCGATTGTAATGCCGAAGTGTTCGGATACTATATCCAGAATAAGTTCCGGGGTTACCTGCCTATTATTATAGGAAGAAATAATATCTTTTAGTGCTTCGGCTGCAAGATTAATATCAATCGTGCCGGCATTATTAAGTTTATAGAGAGCAATCAGTTTATTAAGAGAGCCTTCCAGTTCACGAATGTTCGTCTTAACATTCTCTGCAATATATTTGAGAACATCTTTTGGAATGTTATATTTCTCCAGATGGTCTAATTCAATCTTCTTCTGAAGGATCGCCATACGTGTCTCATAATCCGGTGATGATATGTCTGCAATCAATCCCCATTCGAACCGGGTACGAAGTCTTGCCTCTAAGGTTTCGATATCCTTCGGAGGCTTATCACTGGATATGATAATCTGTTTTCCGGAGGTATGTAGATGATTGAAAGTATGGAAGAATTCTTCCTGGGTACTTTCCTTTCCTATAATAAATTGGATATCATCAATTAGAAGAACGTCGTTATTACGATATTTGTCACGAAACTTTGACATGGCTGATTCATTGCCTGCAGTCTTACCGTTCTTCAATGCTTCGATCAGTTCGTTGGTGAATGTCTCACTTGTTACATATAATACTTTCTTCTTCGCATTCTTATCTAATATGAAATGTGCAATTGAATGCATCAGATGGGTCTTGCCAAGTCCAACACCTCCATATAAGAAGAGAGGATTGTACACTTCACCTGGTGATTCGGCTACAGCGAGCGAAGCTGCATGAGCGAAATTATTGTTACCGCCTACAACGAAGGTATCAAAAGTATACTTAGGATTCAGTCCTGCTTTTTCAGCAGCAGTCTTCGTTCTCTTCTTATTAGTAGCTTCAATTGACATACTCTGTATCTCATTCAGCCTGTCATCATCCTCTGATATAAAAACAACTTCGAATTCAATATCAGTGATCTCTGCAATGCAGACCTTAAGAGGAAGAAGATACTTCTTCTCGATATACTCGACGCTGGCATTCATATTTACCAATATAAATACAGTATTATCAACAACATCATATACTTTTAAAGGCTGTATCCATGTTGTAAACGATACGTTGGATAATTCGTGTTCTATTCTTAGATGCTCGATAATCTCCGGCCATTTTTCCTGTACAATGTTCATTACAATAAACTCCTAATCTGTCCAATTCATGGATATTCCAACAATAACCCACTCTTTACTATTCTACATCAAAATATTGATTTAAGCAATCTCTAATCATTGTGGATAACTTTATTCACAGTTTAAAAATGCGAATATAGGGTGGTTGAACTGAAAAAAATATTTATATCCACATGTTATCCACGTAAAATCCACAACTTATCCACAAAATGTGGAAAACCTGTGGATAAATAAATGTAACAGTTCAGCCCGCGCCATTCGCAAAACGCATCTGCGATGCTTCTCCGCTGCTACGCAGCTCTTTTTGCTCATAAAATGGCGCTCTGCTCATAAGCCGGATTGTGTGTTCATTCATGCAAGCATGATTCGCCCACAATCCGGCTTATGGCTGAACTGTTACAAATAAATTTAGAAAAATCCAGGATTTGCTTGACGTATCGCCATTTTTTTAATATAATCAAAAACGACGTCTTTAGGTAAAAAGTGGGGGAGACCCTTATAAAATATAAGGAGGTGGATATCTATGAAAATGACATTCCAGCCAAAAAAGAGACAGAGAGCTAAGGTTCATGGATTTAGATCTAGAATGAGCACAGCAGGTGGAAGAAAAGTACTTGCAAGCAGAAGAGCAAAAGGAAGAAAGAGATTATCAGCGTAGGCCGCATATATGTGGCCTTTTCTTCTATAAAAAAAAGTTTTTTTGGGAGAAAAAATAATGAAATATTCCGAATCATTGAAAAAAAATAAGGATTTCCAGAGAGTTTATAAAAATGGGACATCCTATGCGAATAAGTATCTGGTGATGTATGTAATGGAGAATCATACCAGTCAGAACCGATTAGGAATATCTGTAAGTAAAAAAGTAGGCAACAGTATAGTACGGCACAGATTAACAAGATTAATCAGAGAAAGCTATAGATTGCAAGAAGACAGATTCAGATGTGGATTAGATATAGTTGTGATAGCAAGAATAGGCGCTAAAGGTAAGAATTATAAAGAGATTGACAGCGCAATGCTCCATCTGGGTCATCTTCATGAAATTATAGATTAGAGGTAACGTATTATGAAAAAGATTCTGTTAGGATTCATTAAGTTCTATCAGAAGTATCTATCCGGGCTAAAAGGTTATTCTACCTGCATTTATTATCCAACATGTTCTCAGTACGCGGTTGAAGCAATTGAAAAATATGGTGCATTAAAGGGTGGACTCCTGGCAGCGTGGAGAATACTGCGTTGTAATCCGTTTGCCAAGGGCGGGTATGATCCTGTTCCTTAAAAAGAATGACTGCAATAATGGAGGAGAAAATTATGACAATGAGTTTGCTGACCGCAGCTAACTGGCCAATTGTCGGACAGATCTGCTGGATATTAGGTAAAGTAATGAACTTTATTTATTCAGTATTAGATAGTGTGTTACCGACAGATAACGGACTGGTAGGATTATCAATTATCATCTATACGATTCTGGTGTATATGCTTATGATGCCGCTTACGATTAAGCAGCAGAGAACATCTAAGATGACTGCTGTAATCAATCCAGAAGTTCAGGCAATCCAGAAAAAATATCGTAACAAGAAGGATCAGGCTTCTATGATGAAGCAGCAGGAAGAAGTACAGCAGGTATATGATAAGTATGGAACTTCTATGACAGGTGGATGTCTTCCAATGTTAATACAGATGCCATTACTTTTTGCACTGTACCCGGTTATCTATGATATGCAGAGATATGTACCGGCAATCAAAGATGCACCGGCTGCAGTCAATAGATTTATTACGATTCCTGACCTTGCACAAGCACCAATTAGCATGATTAAAAATGCTGGTTCTTATAGTCTGCCAGCAGCGGCAATTATAGTTACAGCAGTACTTTTGCCTGTACTTTCAGGTCTGACACAATATATCAGTATTAAACTGTCTCAGGCAATTTCAGGACAGCAGCTTGATAAAGATAATCCGATGGCAAGCACTATGAATACGATGAATGTTACGATGCCTATTTTCTCTATCTTCATGGTATTCACACTGCCGACAGGTATTGGTCTTTACTGGATTGTCAGTGCGGTAGTACGTTGTGTACAGCAGATAATCATTAATAAGCATCTCTCTAAGATGTCTATCGAAGAATTAATTGAGAAGAATAAAGAGAAGGCAGAAGAGAAGAAGAGAAAGCGTGGAGAAAAGGCTGAGAAGATCAATCAGATGGCTCAGACGAACACAAGAAGCATTAAGGATTCCGCAAAACGTAATACTTCCGGTATGAGTGAGAAGGAAAGAGAAGAGAAGATTGCAAAAGCAAAAGCGAATGCAAATAATGCAAAGGCGGGAAGCCTTGCATCAAAAGCAAATATGGTTAAGAAATTTAATGAGAATGATTAGGGGGCGCTATTCATGGACTACATTACCGTATCAGCAAGAACATTGGATGATGCAATTACAGAGGCATTGATCCAGTTAAGCGTAACAAGTGATAATCTGGATTATATCGTAATCGAAAAAGGAAGCGAAGGATTCTTAGGAATCGGAAGAAAACAGGCTGTTATCAAAGCCCGCAGAAAAGTAGAAGTTGTAGAGGAAGAGCCTGAGATCGAGATTCCAAAAGTAAGCCTTTCTGAAGAAAAGGAACCTGTGAAAAAAGAGCATGTTAAGAAAGATCATCCGAAGAAAGAACATGCTAAGAAAGATTATAAGAAACAGGATAATAAAAAGCAGGATTCAAAAAAGAAGGAATATAAACCTGAGACAGATAAGAAACATGTTGTAAAAGAGAAGAAGGAAGCACCTGTAGCAGAAAAGAAAGAAATAGAACTTGCAAAAGTTGAAAGCCAGACAATCGAAGCATGTGAGAAATTCATCTATGATGTATTAAAAGCAATGGATATGACAGATGTAAAGGTTACATCCCATATAGATGAAGAAGGAGCTCTTTCCATTGATATGGAAGGAAGCAACATGGGAATCCTGATTGGAAAACGTGGACAGACACTTGATTCTCTCCAGTATCTGACTAACAGAGTTGCGAATAAGATGCAGGATGGATATGTTCGTGTCAAACTTGATACAGAGGATTATAGAAGAAGAAGAAAAGAAACTCTTGAGAATCTTGCAAAGAACATTGCAAGTAAAGTAAAGAGAACAAGAAGAACCGTATCTTTGGAGCCTATGAATCCATATGAAAGAAGAATTATCCACTCAGCATTACAGTCTGACCCGGGAGTATCCACACATAGCGAGGGTGAAGAGCCTTACAGAAGAGTTGTAGTAACTCTGGTACGTAACAGATAGAATAAAGAAGTATGATCCTAAGATAAAAAGAATGGTATAACATAGATATATCATTCTTTTTATTGTATTACCGATCATTGGGAAGGAACTGCCAGTGGAAGGTAATTTGGATTAGATGATATTTGATGGTAACATATTGAGTAAATAAAGGTAGAGGAGAAGTTGTATGAATCATTGTTATGACAGTACAATCGCTGCTATATCAACTGCAATGAGCAATTCCGGAATCGGAATCGTAAGAATGAGTGGTCCGAAAGCAGTGGAAATCGTGGACAGGGTATACAGAGGAAAGAAAGAAAAGAAACTTTCAGATCAAAAGTCTCATACAATTCATTATGGATATATCGTAGATGGAAACGATACAGTTGACGAAGTTCTTGTGATGCTGATGCGTGGTCCGCATAGTTATACAGGAGAAGATACTGTAGAGATCAATTGCCATGGTGGAGTCTATATTGTAAAAAGAATTCTGGAAATACTGATAAAGAATGGTGCAAGACCGGCAGAGCCGGGGGAATTCACGAAAAGAGCATTCTTGAATGGACGACTGGATCTGTCTCAGGCAGAAGCTGTCGGAGATCTGATTACTTCTCAGAATGAATATGCATTACAGAGTTCTATCAATCAGTTAAAAGGTAATGTTAAGAAAAAAATTAATGAAATAAGAAAGAAAATAATTTACCATACAGCATTTATCGAGACAGCATTAGATGATCCGGAACATATTAGTGTCGATGGATATGGAGAAGAATTAAGAATCGTAGTAGATGATCTTCTTAAAGAAATAAAATCATTACTGGATACTTGTGATGATGGAAGAATTATTAAAGAAGGGATACAGACGGTTATCTTAGGAAAGCCAAATGCAGGAAAGTCTTCGTTATTGAATGTATTGATTGGGGAAGACAGAGCAATCGTTACCGATATTGCAGGTACGACCAGAGATGTTTTAGAAGAGCATATTAACCTGCAGGGGATATCTTTGAATATCATGGATACGGCAGGAATCAGAGATACGAAAGATATTGTAGAAAAGATTGGCGTAGATAAGGCAAAAAGCCAGGCTGGTAAAGCAGATCTTATCATATATGTGATAGACGCCTCTTCTCCTCTGGATGAAAATGACAATGAGATATTAAGTTTAATTCAGGGAAAAACATCGATTATCTTGCTAAATAAGTCAGATTTAGATATGATAGTAACGAAGCAGGAAGTAGAAAAAGCATATTTTGCAAGTAATCTTGCAAAAAAGGAAAATGAAACTGAGAAAGAAAATAGTTTCAATGTGCCAATTATCGAGGTTTCAGCCAAAAATCAACAAGGTATAGATGAATTGGAGAATACTTTGAAAAATATGTTTTTTGCAGGAAATCTTTCGTTTAACGATGAGATTTATATAACGAACGTACGACACAAGACAGCACTTCAAGACGCTGATACTGCATTGCAGAAAGTAATTGAAAGTATTGATGCCGGAATGCCGGAAGACTTTTATTCCATTGATCTGTTGGATGCTTATGAGTCTTTGGGCAATATTACCGGTGAAACGATGGGAGAAGATTTGGTCAATGAGATATTCAGCAAATTCTGTATGGGTAAATAATGATGTATATGATGTAGTAGTAATCGGAGCAGGACATGCAGGTTGTGAGGCAGCTCTGGCGACAGCAAGGCTAGGATTCAGAACGATTGTATTCACAGTAAGCGTGGACAGTATTGCATTGATGCCATGTAATCCGAATATTGGAGGAAGTTCGAAAGGTCATCTGGTAAGAGAGTTAGATGCACTGGGAGGAGAGATGGGCAAGGTCATTGACCGGACATTCATTCAGTCGAAGATGCTGAATAAGTCAAAAGGACCGGCAGTTCATTCACTCCGTGCACAGGCAGATAAGGCGCATTACAGTCGTACCATGCGTCAGGTGTTAGAGAATCAGGAGAACCTGGAGATTAAACAAGCAGAGGTTGTCAATATTCTGACTGAAGATGGAAAAGTGACTGGCGTGCAGACATTTTCAGGAGCAATTTATCATTGCAGGGCAGTAATCCTTTGTACAGGTACTTATTTAAGATCAAGGTGTATCTATGGGGATGTAAGCAATAATACCGGACCAAATGGGCTTCAGGCAGCGAATCATCTTACCGATTGCCTGAAGGAATTAGGGATTAAGATGTATCGGTTTAAGACGGGAACTCCGGCAAGAATTGATAAGAATACCGTGGATTTTAGTAAGATGGAAGAACAGGTCGGAGATGAGAGAGTGGTTCCGTTCTCATTTACCACGAATCCGGAGGATGTACAGATTGATCAGGTGTCCTGCTGGCTGACATATACGAATACGAAGACGCATGATATTATCAGGGCGAATCTGGATCGTTCGCCTCTATTTTCAGGTATGATAGAGGGTACAGGTCCAAGATACTGTCCTTCCATAGAAGATAAAGTGGTAAAATTCGCAGACAAGGACAGGCATCAGGTATTTATCGAACCTGAGGGATTGGAAACTAATGAGATGTATATCGGAGGCATGTCCAGTTCCTTACCGGAAGACGTTCAATATGCCATGTACCGGACGGTTCCGGGACTTGAAAATGTACGAATTGTGAGAAATGCATATGCAATAGAGTATGACTGTATTGATGCAAGGCAGTTGAAGCCATCATTAGAATTCCGTGAAATTGAAGGTCTTTTTAGCGGAGGACAGTTCAATGGAAGTTCTGGTTACGAGGAAGCAGCTGCACAAGGGTTGGTAGCAGGAATCAATGCTGCAAGGAAATTGCAGGAAAAAGAACCGCTGATACTGGACCGTTCAGAGGCATATATAGGCGTACTTATCGATGATCTGGTAACCAAAGAAAGCCATGAGCCATATCGAATGATGACATCCAGGGCCGAATATAGGCTCCTTCTGAGACAGGATAATGCGGATCAGAGACTGACGAAAAAGGGATATGAGATAGGATTGATTTCCGAAGAAAGATATCAGAAACTTCTTAAAAAAGAGGAATTAATCCAGTCAGAGATTGAAAGGCTGAAACATACGAATATAGGAACAACTGAGAAAGTACAAACTTTGTTAGAATCTTGTGGAAGTACTCCATTGTCATCAGGATCTTCCCTGGCAGAATTAATCAGACGCCCGGAATTATCCTATGAAGTGTTAGAAGAGATTGATGAAAAGAGACCTGAATTGCCTGCAGAGTTGGCAGAAGAAGTAATACAGCAGGTAGATATCTCGATCAAATATGATGGATATATCAGCAGGCAGAAAAAGCAGGTAGAGCAGTTTAAAAAGTTAGAGAATAAACGCATCCCGGATCATATAGACTATGATGCTGTGAAGAGTCTCCGCATTGAAGCGGTACAGAAATTAAAAGAATATCGTCCAATCTCTATCGGTCAGGCATCACGTATATCAGGGGTGTCACCGGCGGATATATCGGTATTGCTGGTGTATCTGAGTGGAGGACATTGAGGTTAATTCAAAGTTGAAATATAGGAAATAGTGAATGAGTATGTATTCTCAGAGAATAGATAAAAATATAGTAAATGGAGAATAAATATGGGGCATATATTAGATGACAGATTTAATGAATTAGGATTTCAGATAGATGAAAAGCAAAGAGAACAGTTTGATACTTTCTATTCTATGCTTGTAGAATGGAATAAAGTAATGAATCTTACTGGAATTACGGAATATGAAGAAGTTGTCATGAAGCATTTTGTAGATAGCCTTTCTATCGTAAATGTTCTGGATATGAATCAAGTCCATACAGTAATTGATATAGGTACAGGTGCAGGTTTTCCTGGAATTCCGTTAAAGATTGCATTCCCTCATCTTAAAGTGACATTGTTGGATTCTCTGAATAAGCGTATTAAATTCCTGAATGCTGTTATTGAGGAATTAGGGCTTGAGGATATTCATACAATTCATGGCAGGGCAGAAGACTATGCAAGGCAGGCGGATTACCGT
Source organism: Bariatricus sp. SGI.154 (assembly GCF_050313795.1). Classification (NCBI taxonomy): domain Bacteria; kingdom Bacillati; phylum Bacillota; class Clostridia; order Lachnospirales; family Lachnospiraceae; genus Bariatricus; species Bariatricus sp. SGI.154. The sequence goes on along the minus strand of NZ_JBNPMC010000050.1, from coordinate 1,842 downwards.
GAGAAATATGATATATGTGTATCAAGAGCAGTGGCGAATCTCGCAACTTTATCAGAATATTGCTTGCCATATATACGGTTAGGGGGTATATTTGTGTCTTATAAGTCTGGTGATATTGAAGAAGAATTAGGGGATTCTAAGAAGTCTATCAGTATCTTGGGTGGGAAACTTGATGATGTTGTGAAGTTCCAGTTACCGGGGACTGATATTAGCAGATCTTTTGTGAAGATATCGAAGGTAAAGGAGATTGGGAAGAAATATCCTCGGAAGGCGGGATTGCCGGCGAAGGAGCCGTTGCGGTGAATTTGAATTTTTTTAGAAATTTTTTTAAGGTGTACGGTGTAAAGATGAATCAGGGTGTTTGAGATGTCGGAGGTCGGCGTTCCAAACACCCTGATTCATCCTTACACCTGGTAACACTAATGTGGAAAAATTTTATTAGTGGAGATTCTGGGGAGGTGTGTGGACGGGAGTTTGTGATGGGGGATAATGTTTTTTTATTAGATGTATGAGTTTAAAGTGGGGATTGAATTGAAAGTATGGGTGGAAAGTGATGTTGAATAGAATATGTGAATGGATGTGAGTATTGGATAGAATTTGAATTTATGTAAGTAATTGGCGCAGAAGAGAGCGAAGCCTCGGAAAAACCTATAGCTCCTCTCTCTTCAGTAACCAATAACTAAAATTAAATCCTAAAATTCATCTCCCAAAAACACATTTACCTGTTCCACGAATTCATTGGTATTCTCTAACTGTGGAAGATATTTTGTATTATCCATTTCTGTTATCTCTATAGAAGGAAGAATATCTTTATATTTTCCAGCAATTTCAATACCATTAGGAATTCCATTACCTACTATCAAATATACACTATTAGTTAATGAGGAGAGGCAATGGCGAATGTTAATAGTAGTATAATGTCCGCACAAACTTGCAAATAAGTATTTAGATGATGCGTTTCCAACATGAGCAGTTTCGTAATAAGTATCTATAGTATTCTTTTCAATCTTTTCGCTGCTGTAATAATATTTTGTTATAAAAAGTTCTTCAATAGTATCTTTTCTAGTTAGAATATTATATAAAAATGTACCAATAATAGGAAGATTAATGAATTTTGATACTATCTTTGTACGTTTAGTTGGAATTTTGGATAATAACCTAATATCCAACGGGTTAACTAATATAATCTTTCCAATGATAGATGGATCATTATGACATGCCGCCACTGCAAATGCGCTGGATTCTCCGGTAGCGATGATATCAGTTTTATCTCCAATAACATGTTTGATAAAATCACTAATCAGTTGTACGTATAAATAATTTGTATATGTCAGATTAGGCTTATCAGATTTTCCACAGCCAAGTAAATCAATACAATAAACGGTATTCGTCTTGGCTAATTCAGTTACGGTTTTATGCCATTCATAGCCTGAACTGAAGGTCGTCAGGTCGTGAATAAGAAGAATAGGACTGCCTTTTCCCCTTGTTGTATAGTATATTTTTCCGAATTTCCATTCATAATAAGAACCAGATGGATTGCTTAATAGATTATCTAACGTCGCTGAAAAATATATATATTTGTTTATCAGATGTATTGTGAATGTTGATGCGCCTATTAATGTAATTCCAGTTGCAAGTTTCTTTTTCCAACTCATATTTACACCTCATTTCATGTAAGTTGATTAATTATTTATACTTTATTATTATACTACATATCAAAAATGATGTAAATGTTTCACGTGAAACATGATATATGGAAGGTAACAGTTCAGCCATAAGCCGGATTGTGGGCAAATCATGCTTGCATGAATGAACACACAATCCGGCTTATGAGCAGAGCGC
>NZ_JBNPMC010000049.1:0-25720 GCF_050313795.1 Bariatricus sp. SGI.154 | reverse complement strand
TTACGGATTGTAGGCGACTGGAGCCGATACTGAACCACCCCATCTCCCCCTCTATGCCGTACACTCTCAAACAACTCTTAAAGAACTAAATTCCCACTTAGAACATGGACTCATACAACAACGTAATCAACGGCATGGTCGCAATACAAAACACGACAGACATCACATTAATCACACTGGCATATTTTGCATCCCGATTATAAATCTGTGCAATCTGAGTAATCATGGCTGCCGCAGGTGCTATGGTCGCCCAGAGAACAACCAGCAGAATATACTCTGTATCATGATGGAATCCCATATGCCCAAGCGCCGCAAACGAGAACGTTGCGATCAGGGGATACGCAATTAATCGAAGGAAACAGATCAGATACACTCTCTTCTGCCTGAATACCCACAGAAGGTCAACATTGCCAATCACCATACCAATTACAAGCATACTGGCAGGGCTTATCATGTTGCCGAATCCACTGATACAACTATCAATCACCACCGGAAGCCTGATCTCTGCCATAAAAAGAATTAGACCTATCACCGTAGCAATAATATTGGGATTCAGGAATATCTTCTTATAATCCTTTTCATGCCCACAGTTCACAAGACTCACTCCATGTGTCCACACAAGCACCGTCTGCACTGTAATAAATGCAGTCGTGTAGAATACCCATTTCTCTCCAAGCACAGTTGACACTAATGGAATAACCAGATATCCGGAATTCGTGTATATAATGGATGCCTTCTCGATACTGTTAAGCCCCAGCGGCTTCTCGAGCAATCTGGTAAGAACTATCATCGCAGCATGCACAACAATGGATACGAGCACTGCCATCCCAAGTCCCTGTATCTTATCCTGCGTCAGCTCGATCTGGAACGAATTAATGATGGTACATGGAGAGAAAATATATACAACCAGGTTGGATACAACTTTACTGTCTTCTGTTTTGAACAATCCTATTTTTACTATTACATAACCAACAGCCATGGTTAAAAACATGGCTGTGATCTGTTCTGCTAATAATATGCTTAATTCCATTACTCTTCTTCTGCTTTCTCCGTCTGTCCTTTTTGAATCTCCAAAGACATCACTGTATTGGCTTTCTTATCCTCTTTATACTCCATGGTAATCTCCTGTCCCACCTCGCAGCGGACTACATCGATAAAATCAACAACCGATATATCAAATATATCCTCTGATTCTTCCACCATGATATAGTAATGAGAAGTTCCCTCCAATACCGCCTGGGCAATCTTCGTAATCTTGCCTGTAATCGTCTTCACTTCTCGCGTATCTTCTTCTACCTCTTTGACTCCATTGCTTAGCAGAAGTTCCAGGTAATTATCCTCACATTGGCTCACACTATCACCAATCGCAACGATCTGATACTTTTGAACATTTACCATCGCATATTTCTTCACAAGTCCCGCATCATCTTTCAGAGCAATGAAATACGTCGGCTCATCTGCAATATTTAAAAGCAGCGGAAATGTCGCCGTATATTTCAGATTCTGCACCTGTCCTTCTGCCGAAGACATGGCTGATGCCTCTGTAGCACCTTCCACTTTATAATACTTTGTCTCCATAGTCCTCTGATTCGATAATACGAAACCAACGTTCGACTGATCGCCGTTCACAGATGTCACACCAGTGTACATCCATACATCATCATCTAATGCCAAGTAGTTGTAGCCATCCGTCGTCTCCAGACAGTCCTTCTGGCTTAAGACACTGTTGAAAAATCCATGCTTCAGTGTTCCATAATAATCAAACAACTGTACCAATAGATCCGCTGAATAGGCACGATCCACCCACTCCGGAACATTTTCTATCTTATAGGTCTTAGTATCTCCGGTGATAGCATTACAAAGCACCACCTTGCCAACCGTCTCGCCACCGAACAGACCGATGTTAAACTTCTTCACTGGTGCAATCCAATATGGAACCCCATTGTCATCAATCTCAAAACTCAATTCTCCGTATATATAAGTAGGATGTGCAAAACGTAGATGACGATAGATATTCCGATTAAAATGCTCACTGGTCGTATACTTGATTCCTTCCTCCAGTTTCACAAGTTCCGTCGTCTGAGTCGCCATATTGATCCGGATATACGCAGGAATTCCATTGGAACGGTTGGTAAACCACTTAATCAGATTCGCATATCTTAGAGGTGATACTCTGACCGGATTATCCTGATAATTAATCTGACTGTAGATATTATCCACCTCAAACTGCGACACCATATCTACCATGCTTCCCATCTTACGGTCGCCAAGAATCTCTGCCGTATCCTTATCCAGAAGAGGGATCTTGTCAAAAGAAAGTTCTTCTATATCCTCCGTGAATTCGCCTTCCTCTACTTCCATCAGTTTCTGATATTTCTTCGCATTAATGATTGGTGATGACAGCAGCGCTCCTACCAGATAGATAATTCCAAGCCCCAGAATCACGACTCCGAAGCCCTTCATGATCTTACTCTGAGTCAATTCTTTTTTGCCAAGTTTCTTACGTACCGCATAGACAACAGCCAGAACTGCCAGTAAAAAGATTACAAAAAACCATGTATCCGAAGAATGGATATTCACTGCAGGTAATGCTGCATAATAATAGATTCCTGCCGCTAATATCACGATAATTGCAATTAATAACTTTCTTTTCCCTTTCATAATACCTCCATTTCCTGAATATGATCATCAATCTGCCAAAGCAATTGCCACTTAAAACTTCCTGTTCCATGCTGACACAGTGAACAACATTAAGAATGGGAATATCTCCAGTCTTCCTGCCAGCATATCACAACAGAATATCAATTTTGACAATGGCGAGAAATCCGCAAAACTTCCATTCGGCCCGACGGCTCCAATTCCAGGTCCAACGTTATTCACGGTTGTCAGAACCGAACTGAATGTAACACCAAAGTCCATATTATCAAGTGACACTAACAGTACTGATCCCATGATAAGTCCCATGTATGCCATCATATAGATATACAGACTTCTTAAGATATCCGGTCCCACTTTTTTGCCATTTACCCGGATAATGCTAACCGCCTTCGGATGTACCAGTTGCATAATCTCTCTTTTAATACATTTTAACACCATCAGAACCCTTGCGACTTTAGCGCCGCCTCCGGTCGAAGACGCACAGGCTCCGATTACCATCAGGAACAGCAGAACACACTGTGAGAACATCGGCCATACCGTATAGTCCGCTGTCGCATATCCAGTCGTCGTAATCACAGACGCCACCTGGAAGATCGCATATCGGAATGCTTTGAGCGGATTCGGATACTGCGAACTGATATTCAATGTAATCGCCGTAGCTGCCGCAAATATGATCAACAGATATGCTCTTAATTCCTCATTCTTCCACACTGCTTTGCGATCACCAAGCAATAGGAAAAAGTATAGATTGAAGTTTACACCGAATAGTATCATGAATATCGTGATCACACTATCTATATAAACACTGTTAAAATGTCCGACACTGGCAGCATAGTTCGCGAATCCGCCTGTTCCTGCCGTTCCGAAGGAAAAAATCAGGCTGTCATACAGATTCATGCCGCCAAACATCAATAGAATCACTTCGATTGCTGTCATCCCCAGATACATACCATAAAGAATTCTCGCCGTAGATGAACTCTTTGGCACGAGTTTATCCTTCTCCGGTCCCGGAACCTCAGCTCTCATCAGATGCATGGAACTCTTCTTATCCAATGTTGTCAGAACCATAACAAATACCAGCACTCCCATGCCGCCTACCCAATGGGTAAAACTTCGCCAGAATAACATCCCTTTCGGCAGCGCCTCAATATCTGTCAAAATCGTAGATCCCGTTGTTGTAAATCCAGATACCGTCTCAAAGACTGCATCCACATAATTCGGAATACTCCCCGACAGCGAGAATGGCAATGCTCCAAATAATGACCACAGAATCCAGGCACCAGCGACAATGATCATGCCTTCTTTTCCATAGATTGTTCTGTTTTCAGGTCTCTTAACTCCCGTTAACAGATAAACTACGCACAGAATTGCTGCCGGGACCAAAAAAAACACTCCGCTAAACTCCTGATAAATAAGGGCTACTGATGCCGGAAGCAAAAGAAGCACAGCCTCGACTCCCAGCATCTTACCCAATATATATCGTATCATTTTCGTATTCATAACCTTTTTCCCGTCTCCTATGCAAGTATATCCGTAAATTTATTAATGATATGATCTTTCGTAACTACAATCACGCTATCGCCAACCTCCAGATGGTCATCTCCACCTGGAATAATAATCTTTCTCTTTCTGCCAATGCAGGCAATCAGATGATTCGGCTTTGTCGGCAGATCTTTCAAAGGAACATTCGTAAAACTACATTCCTCTTTAATAATGAATTCCATCGCTTCTACTTTGCCATTCAACAGACGATAGATCGTCTCAACATTCGCGCTGCTGTAAGAATTCCTTCTTGCTCTTACATAATTCACAATCGCATCTGCCGCCGCACTCTTTGCTGATATAATACTGTCAATTCCAAGCCCCTCCACCATCTGTGCCCTGGAATCCTCATTGACCTTCGCAATAATCTTGTTCACACCTTGGGTCTTTGCAAATAAAGATGTAATAATATTCTCCTCATCCATTCCAGTCAAGGCAACAACTGCATCCGCCTCCCGGATTCCTTCTTCCAATAACAAATCATGGTCTGTTGCATCCCCATGGATGATTGTGGCTTTCGGCAATGCCTCACACAGATATTCGCATTTCTCCTTATTTTTTTCAATAATCTTCACCTGCATACCGATCTGGATCAACTGGGACGCAAGATAGAAGCATACATTGCCGCCACCGAAGATTAACACCTTCTTTACCCTTACTCGCTTACGTCCTACGGATTTGAAGAACATCTCCAGTTCCCGATGCCCCGCCGCAATGTGCAGACGATCATCCTTCCGCAAAACAAAATCACCATCCGGTATGTAGATTTCATTCCCTCTCTTAACAGCACACACCAGAATCTTGATCTGAAACTTCTGGTAGATCTCTACCAGAGACAGCCCCTCAAGAAGACTTTCCTCTCTCAAGACATGTTCTACCAGTTCTACCCTTCCCTTCATAAAGGTCTCTACCTTGCTTGCTGCAGGGAACAGAAGGATTCTGGCTATCTCGTTCGCCGCAATCAATTCAGGATTAACTACCATACTTAAGTGCAGGTCTTCCTTCAATATATCAATCTGCCTATAGTAAATCGGATTGCGCACTCTCGCTATCGTATGCCTCGCTCCTAGCCTCCTCGCCAGCAAACAACTTAACATATTCATCTCATCTGTTGAAGCACATGCGATCACCAAATCCGCATGTGGAACATCTGCCTGCTTCTGAACCTCTACATCCACACCATTTCCAGTAATGCAGAAGATATCCATCTGATTAAGTGCTTCTTTTAACTTTCCTGCATTCTGATCAATTAAAACAATATCGTAATCTTCTTCTGACAATTGGAGAGTCAACTTATGTCCTACTTTTCCATCGCCAATTATTACTATCTTCATTTTCCTGATCCTCATCCATATCTCTCTGTATTTTTATCCGCTTTTATTACAGCAAAGAGATTATAGCACTTTTGTCTTAAGAAAAAAAGCCCTTACGGGCTTTTCTTCCAAGTTATTATTCTGATTATTCTTCTGCTGCTCTCTTCGCAATCTCTGCTTCCTGAACATCAGATGGAGCCTGCTCATAACGTGCGAATTCATAAGAATACGTACCTCTTCCCCCTGTCATAGAACGAAGTACTGTACAGTATCCGAATACACCTGTCATCGGAATATCCGCAACAATCTCCTGATATCCGCCTGCGATTGGATTCATACCAAGCACACGGCCACGGCGTTTATTCAGATCGCCCATGACATCTCCGGTATAATCATCCGGAACCACAACCTTAATAGAAGCGATTGGCTCTAACAGAACCGGTCCTGCCTCCATGAAGCCTTTCTTGAATGCCTGGATTGTAGCAGTCTTGAACGCCATCTCTGAAGAATCTACCGGATGGTAAGATCCATCGTACAGAGTTGCCTTCACGCCAACTACCGGATATCCAGCCAAAGGTCCCTTAAGCACGGATTCCTGAAGACCTTTTTCTACTGCCGGGAAGTAGTTCTTCGGAACAGCACCACCCACTACAGTCTCTTCAAATACATACGGTGTCTCAAGATCACCGGAAGATGTGAACTTCATCTTAACATGACCATACTGTCCATGTCCGCCGGACTGTTTCTTATACTTCGTATCTACATCGGATGACTTCTTGATCGTCTCGCGGAATGCAACCTTTGGAGTCTCTAATGTGACTTCACATTTATATCTCTCTGCAAGTTTGCTTACTGCAATCTCCAGATGCTGATCACCCATACCATAGATCAAAGTCTGACGGTTCTCACTGTCATTAACCACCTTCAGGGTTACATCTTCAGCCATCATCTTCTGAAGCGCCTGGGATACCTTATCTTCATCCCCTTTATTCTTAGTTGCATACTTCATATATGTATATGGTTTGGAATACTCTGTCTTACCGAACAGAACCGGAGTACCCTTTGCGGAAAGGGTATCACCCGTCTTAGTATTAGCAAGTTTTGCAATGGCTCCGATATCACCTGCAAATAACTCGCTTACTTCTGTAGGCTTATTTCCAACCATTGTATAGATCTTTCCAAGTTTCTCGTCTGTCTCTGTATCTGCATTATAGAGGACATCTTCTCCCTTCAATACACCAGAGCAAACTTTAACGAAAGAGTATTTTCCAATGAATGGGTCTACCATCGTCTTGAATACGTATGCGGATTTTGCCTTGGCAAAATCATAATTTGCCTCATAGATCTCATTAGTCTTACGGTTAATTCCTGCACACTCTCTCCAATCCGGGCTTGGGAAGAATCTTACAATATCAGATAAGAGGTTCGCAACGCCCTGTGCCTGGATATTAGATCCCATAGCAACCGGAACGATGCTTCCTTCCATAACTTCCGTACGCATTGCAGCACGGATCTCTTCTACTGAGAATTCCTCTCCTGCGAAATAACGCTCCATGTATTCATCGCTGATCTCTGCAACTGCTTCTAACAATTTCTCACGGTAGATCTCAAGATTCGGCTTACAGTAATCCGGAATCTCGCATTCCTCTCTCTGTCCGATTCCTGTATAACGTCTTCCGGCGTTCTTAATAACGTTAACATATCCTACCAGTTTCTCGTTCTCTCTGATCGGCTGGAAATGTGGTGCGATAACCTTGCCATATCTGTCAGTCAGATCCTGTACAACCTGGCGGAAACTTGCATCATCCACGTCCATCTCTGTTACATAGACCATACGCGGCAGGTTGTACTTATCACACAGTGCCCATGCTTTTTCCGTTCCTACTTCTACGCCAGCCTTACCGGATACTACGATAACCGCTGCATCTGCTGCACTGACTGCTTCCTCAACTTCTCCCACAAAGTCGAAATATCCTGGTGTATCCAGTACATTAATCTTCGCTTTTTCCCACTCGATCGGTACTAAAGTTGTGCTGATTGAAAATTCACGTCTCTGTTCTTCTTTATCAAAATCACTAATCGTATTCCCGTCTGCAATCTTGCCCATACGATTTGTTGCTCCTGACACATAAGCCATAGCCTCAACAAGACTTGTCTTGCCGCATCCGCCATGTCCTAAGAGGACCACGTTCCTGATTTCGTCCGTTCTGTAAACCTTCATATTTTGCTGCCTCCTTATTGGTAAAATCTCATGTTTACATTGTACTAAAAAAAAAGGCTCATTACAACTCTTTTATGCATTATTTACAAATATTGCGTAACAGTTCAGCCATAAGCCGGATTGTGGGTGAATCATGCTTGCATGAATGAACACACGATCCGGCTTATGAGCGGAGCGCCTTTTTATGAGCAAAAATAGCTGCGTAGCAGCGGAGAAGCATCGTAGATGCGTTTTGCGAATGGCGCGGGTCGAACTGTTACTTGCTTTTTCACTTTAAAGCGGCATAGTATTGACAAAACGAGGCCGAACGCTTAAAATAAATTTGATTGACATTAAGGAGGCAAGACAGGAAATGAAAATTGGTTTTATTGGTCTGGGATTGATTGGCGGATCGATCGTGAAAGCGATACGGCAGTATTATCCTGACTATGAGATTGTGGCCTTTGATAAGAGTAAAGAGACTTTAGCGCTGGCAACGCAGGAGTCTATGATCGATGTGGCTGCAACTACGATTGATGATAATTTTTACCATTGTAATTATATATTTTTATGTGCGCCGGTATCTTATAATACGGCTTACCTTAAGCAGCTTACATGTTATCTTCATGATGACTGTATCCTGACGGATGTCGGAAGTGTTAAGACAAGTATCCATAAAGAAGTGGAAGCACTTGGGATTGAATCGTATTTCATCGGAGGACATCCAATGGCCGGGTCTGAAAAGAGTGGATACATTAATTCTAAAGCTATGTTGATTGAAAATGCTTATTATGTACTGACTCCGACCAAAAAGGTATCGCAGCAAAAGATTGAGAAGTATACCAGATTTGTTCAGTCGCTGCGGGCACTTCCAATTGTTCTGGATTACAATGACCATGATTATGTTACAGGGACAATCAGCCACCTTCCGCATATCATTGCAGCCAGCCTGGTGAATTTTGTCCGGGATACGGATACAAAGGATGAACTGATGAAGAATCTGGCTGCCGGAGGATTCAAGGATATCACACGAATCGCTTCCTCTTCACCAACCATGTGGCAGCATATCTGTTTGAAGAACAAAGATAACATATCTCAGATTCTTTCTGAATATATACAGACACTTGAACAGGCAAAGAATCTGATCGACACGGAAGATGAACAAGGCATCTACGATCTTTTTGATGCCTCCAAAAATTACCGCAATTCTATTCCGGAATCCTCTGCAGGACCAATTAAGAAATTATTTGCGGTATACTGTGACATTATTGATGAGGCAGGTGGAATCGCAGCGATTGCTACCATCCTCGCTTCCAACAACCTGAATATTAAGAATATCGGGATTGTACATAACAGAGAATTTGAAGAAGGGGTTCTGCGTATTGAATTCTACGACGAAAGTTCTTCCAAAAAAGCCGCAGAAGTATTGCAGAAATTCAGGTACATAGTCTATGAGCGTTAAAATAATACAGCCAACATCAAACCTTAGAGGAGAAATTCAGATTCCGGGAGACAAATCTATCTCCCATCGTTCCATTATGTTTGGTTCCATTGCACTTGGAACAACAGAAGTCACTCATTTTCTGGAAGGCGCAGACTGTCTGTCTACCATCGACTGCTTTCGGAAAATGGGCGTGAATATCGAACAACTGCCTGACCGTATTCTGGTTCACGGCAAAGGATTACACGGACTTACTGCTCCTAATGAAACATTGAACGTCGGAAATAGTGGAACTACCACCCGGCTTATGTCCGGAATTCTTGCAGGTCAAGACTTTACCTCCGTCATGTCCGGAGATGATTCCTTAAATTCACGGCCAATGAGACGGATTATGACACCGCTGAATAGTATGGGCGCACATATTACCAGCATACATAACAACAACTGCGCTCCTCTTAAAGTTGAACCAGGCACACTTCACGGTATCAACTACCAGTCTCCGGTTGCTTCTGCACAGGTGAAATCTGCGATTCTCCTTGCAGGACTCTATGCCGACGGCGAGACATTCGTAACAGAGCCTGCCTTGTCCAGAAATCATACGGAACTTATGCTAAAAAGTTTCGGCGCAGATGTATCTTCGCTCCTTCACACAGACGGCACTGCCACTGCATACATTAAACCGTGCCAGGAACTCTATGCCCAGCAGATTCAAGTGCCAGGAGACATCTCTTCCGCCGCTTATTTTATCGCTGCCGGTCTGTTGGTTCCCGGTTCAGAATTACTGATTCAGAATGTAGGCATCAACCCAACCCGCGCCGGAATCTTAAAAGTATGCCAGGATATGGGCGCCGATATCACATATCTAAACGAAAAAAATGCCGGCGGAGAACCGACCGCTGACTTACTCGTGCGATACAGCCACCTTCACGGAACTACCATTGAGGGCAGCATCATACCTACACTCATCGACGAGATCCCGATCATTGCAGTCATGGCAGCCTGTGCCGAAGGCACGACGATTATCAAAGATGCTGCTGAATTAAAGGTAAAAGAAACAAACAGAATCGACACAACCACAAAAAATCTTCAGGCAATGGGTGGCAATATTATCCCAACAGATGACGGAATGATTATTGAAGGCGGCGTTCCTCTTCACGGAGTCACTATCCAAAGCCACCTTGACCACCGCATCGCCATGGTCTTCTCCATCGCTGCCCTGATTGCAACCGACGAGACCCAGATCAACGACAGCCAATGCGTAGACGTATCCTATCCGGAATTCTACACAACGCTGGAAAGATTAAGATAACAAACAATTCATAACAGATATCCCAATACGTGAGAGAAACATCACTCTACAGAACCTAACGCCGGCAATTTCCTCCGGATGTTTTGATGTTTTAATGTTCTCTCACGTATTCTACGTTATTTACAAAATATTTTTATTGATTTTATAGACGAACTTGTTGGGAATATCGCATATTCTTAAACAAACTTACATTTTTATTTTTATTACCTCAAAATTTTTCGTTATCGGCATACTTCCGTCCACTAATATTAAAGGACACATCAGTTGCTTTTGCCAATCATCATGTTTCAATTTACTTCTCATATCTATTCCACCATCATCATAGGAAGCAGCCCAGTTAATAAATTCTACATGATTGTCATACATATCCCCACCGATATCAATTCGGGAGCCATACTTCTCTCGTTCTCTTGTCTTTAATCTTTCTAGTCTAATATTAGTATCGGTCTCAACACGAATTGCTAATGTAAATAGAGGTATTAATTCATCCCCCCAATCTACAAGGGATCCAGAGATAACTACATTATCATATCGTTCTATATCTTCTCTCATTAATTTAATTCTAGTAGAAAGATTTCGTTTTGTTGTATATGGTGGATTGGTTGGTTCCCAAAAATAATCGTCTGTATCCATAAAAAAATACCCTAGTTTTTCACTGATATATCTTCCGAGGGTAGAAGTTCCTGAACCAGAAGCACCATATATATGAATAACTTGTTTCATTAATTTCATCACCTCCATAAACTCCATTCGTCGATTTGTATGCCTATATTATGCCATCTGTATAGTATATTTCCATATATCTACTTATATCTACTTATATCGTTTTATATTACCATAAGAAATTCGGCCACTATTTAGGCGCCAAAAGGGAAGAAATCCTTATTCTTCCGTAAAAAATCTCCCAAAATCCCTTCATTAATACATTCATCCACTGCACATTCGACTGCTTCTGCAAAAGGCATCACCCGACTATACTTTCGAATTCGATTTACCAATCTTCTGTTCTCCTGTCATCAACTGTCCCCTTTTTTCTAATAAGAGGACCCTCTTCTTGCTCTTAAAATCCTCTCTGCTGTTTCAAGTTCTGTAAATTAAGCATCGGATTTTCTAAGATTATAAAATTATAAGAAAATAGAATGACTTCGTCACATAAAATATTTAGAAAATAATGCTTGCTCAAATTATAACACGCACTCCCTCAAAAGTCAGCCTCCAACGTCCAAGGAATTACCTTAATTTCTCGACACGCTTCGACATCATCACATCCCTATACTCTCCTTCACACCCACACCAGTATCTTCCCATCGAGAAAATCCACAGTGCCAGGAAGCGCCAGGCGCAAGTGGAGGAACTTAGCGATCGATGGCCGTATTCTAAGGCTTATGATACGGCCATCGACCGCTAAGTTCCTCCACTTGCGCCGTACACTTTCGACCACTACATTTTCTCAATAATACTTCACATTCACATTCTTCCCCAGATGCTCCACGCACTCCTTCAACTGCTCCACCAGGTTCATCCTGACACTTAGGTCGAACGGCAGATTGGAATTCTGATGCGCCACATTCATAGCCTTACCAACGAATAGATTCAATTCCGTACACTCTTCTATAATCAGTTTCGCTAGTTTTGCCGCTCCATTATCCGCATCCAGTTCATCAAAGAATGCCTCATCAAACTCATCCTGTTCATAGCGTTTCAACAGTCCCAATGCTTTTCCTATGGTCAGCACGCCTTCTGTCACAAGATCAAGACCTTCAATCGTAGCAGTCGGAGGAACTGTTGGATCTGCATAATTCAAGGATGTTACGATCTCTTTCTTCAGAACTCTGGCTGTGATATTCGCACTGGTACCGCCACAGACAATCTTCTTACCTTCCTGCTTCATGAAATCAAGAACCACTCTCTCATCATCTTCTTTATGCGTCGGAGGACCTGTAAATATATTGACAATCCGACGTTCTATGACTCTTGCTACCGCAACGGTGGTGTCATCTCCCGGTTTCTGACCATAGAGATCATCACATGCCTGACTCAACATGGCTGCCAGACGGGAGGCTGATAAAGTCTGCTTGGTACATTTCAGCGTATACTCCGCCATACTCTCCCACGTCCATCCAAAATTCAGCAGTTCGCCTACTCCGGCATAGATTACGCCATCACTCATCAGCACAAAGCAATCTTTAAGTTTCACCTGAAACCGGTACTCCCGAATCGTCTTTCCTTCAATCACTCTTTCCTGATATGGGTAATCCACGATCTTTCCATCCCTGACAAATACACACAGGGGATTATCGAATTCTACCAGATATGCCTCTCCGCTATGAAAGATCTGCAAAATACTAAACGTCGCGTAGGCAACTTCTCTCACCTTACAGACCGGAAGCGTCTTCGCTATCGTCTCTACACACGCTTCAATAGAAGCCCCTTCCAGAAACATGGTTCCCAGAATCTTCGAAGTCAGCGTTGCAAGAATGTTCGCTTTCACTCCACTTCCCATTCCATCTGCCAGTATCACAATCTCCGAATCCTCGGTCTTCAGCACTTCCACCTTATCGCCGCATAATTCCTCATGATGCTTATTCAGACTCTTCCAGGATATATCTACACTTACACTCATATTAATCTTCCTCTTCAAACAGAATCGAATCTCTAAGTTTTGACAAGGTTACTTTTGTCTCTGCTGTCGTCTCTCCTAACAATCCTGCAATCTCCTGGGCAACCATCATCTGTTTATCAATAACCTTCTGAGCCATCTCTACCGTCTCCATCTTCAGATTATAATGTTGTTCCTTCGCCTTTTCTTCCCTGGTAATGTCCTGATAGGTTACCAGTACAGACTCCAAGCTGTCAATATAGATGATACTCTCTACAACTTTTAATTTCATCGTGTCCAGATTCAGTTTCTTATGAATAATCTGCTTCTTTGTCGCCAGAACATCTGCAATATCCTTATCATCAATAAATTCAAAGATATAACGCTCCAATGCTTCTTCTCTGGATACTCCCAGCAGTTCCCGTGCCTTCTTATTACACTCACGGATTCGCATATCCTTATCAATAATCAGAATCATGCTAGGCGTTACATCCATTACAATATTCGACATGGATTCTGCCTGTGCAACCGCATAAGGCAGGCACATTCCTATCTCTGCCTTTTTCTGATATACTGCAATTGCCTTCGCCCTGCAGGTCGGGTATCCACATGCTCCACAGTTTAACTCATCCGCTTTCGTATATTTTCCCATTGCACGAAGCACTATCTGGAGTTCTTGAGCGGAAGGCTGCTTATCATGCACGCCGCGATCACGGAATTCTTTGTACAACACAATATTCCTTCCATCAATTCCATCTGCTTCTTCGCGATGCTTCACCTGACCTTCCAGATCCATCTTCGCCTTAATCAGGGACTGCTGCCATTTATCTGAAGCCGGTCCCTTAATACAACCACCCTCGCAGACATTTACCTCGAAAAAGCATCCGCTCACTTCTCCTTTTTCCAGTTCTGCGAATAATTCCATGCAGGCTTTCAGCCCATCTATATGTACTTTATAATACTGGTCATCCGTTATGCCTGCCAACACAGAGGTAATAACGCCTCCACTAATCGGATAAAGCTGATTGACCTTAGGACTCGGATTCCCCATAGGAAGATCTTCACACTGGTGAATATCAATCCCTTCCGTTCTCCACCATTTTACGATCTCTTCAAATGTCAAGATTGCGTCAATCGCACCTCTTACCCTCTCATCCCCGATTGCCTCTTCCTTCTTGGCAATGCAAGGACCCAAGAATACAACTTTCACATCCTCACCGTAGATATCCTTAATCAAACGCCCATGTGCAATCATCGGCGATACCACCGGAGCCATCATCGGTGCCAGAGATGGGTAGTATTTCTCAATCAGATCATTCACGCTTGGACAGCAGGTAGTTATAATATTAGGCATCTTCTTCTCTGCCAAAAGTTTCCGATACTCTCTGGTCACCAGAGCCGCACCTTCTGCCGTCTCACGCACTTCATAGAATCCCAGCCGCTTAAGCGCATCCACAACCTGTCCCGGCTTATCATATTCCAATACCCCAAGGTAAGACGGCGCAATGGATATGATCGTCTTCATTCCCTGCCTCAGATATCCTTTCACACGATCCATATCACTGGCAAATGTCTTCGCATTCTGCGGACAGACCTCCAGACAATGCCCGCAATTGATACAATGGTCTTTCATAATATGTGCCTGCTCATTCTCTACAGAAATCGCCTTCACTTCACAGTGACGCACGCATTTATAACAATGCTTGCAACTTGCATCTTTAAAATCAATTACCCTCACTTCTTTGCCTCCTCTAAGATCACCTCACGGAAGAAATCTTCTGCATCTTCCGGCTTCACATGATACACTCTGTCCCCAATCTTCACACTCACGCCCTTTGAACAGGCTCCCATACAGAAAGAACCGCTCAGCACAATCTCCGCCTCCGCTCCATGCTCTTTCACAAGCCTGGTAAATGTCTCGATTACCTGCCTAGACCCCCGCACATGGCAAGAACTCCCAATACATATCAGAACCTTCATCTCGTCCTCCTTTATTCGCACATTATTTCTATAACATTTGTCCACCAGAACTTTCCGTATATTTATCTAACAATTCATGCTTTACACAATATTCATTGATATTATAATATACATCCATTGCACCTTCACTACAATTTATCATAATCCAAATCAACTTTTGCAGATGCATTTCTCGATTAAAATAATCATGTGTAATTTCATTCCTTAATAATAATTCGCGCAAGAAAATCTCCTCTACTTCTGTCTGTTGAAATTCAAACGTATCATAACTGGTCATACAATATCGTAATGAATTGCCACCCTTATATGTTCCTTCCTCCTTCCTCATAAAAATCAACAAATCCCTAAATACTTGTGTAAAATCATTAATTTTCACCGTAACAATATCCATACAATCCATCTGCGTATCAACATCATTTGTCAGTCGATAGATTTCGCTTTTTTTAATAATTCTTTCTGCACATAGTTTCATGAATCGAAGCATTTCCTCAATCTTCATCACATTTACAGGTTCTCTTTCCACCTGCGGCTCCAAATCAAATTCTTTTAGAATCTCTTCACTGAATTTCACGTCATTATCCTCGCTTTACTTTCATCTAACTTACACTGACACTTCTCACGAAACTCAACCAGTTTCTTCGGAAAATAATCCGTAAACTGCACTTTTGACTTCAGCGGAGCACAATAAATCGGTGCCTCCACTGTTGTATCTATATAAAAAATATCACTATTAACTCCCTTAAATTTAAAATATTCTTCTAAATATGCCGATAACCGTTTATATGTCCGAAAATCTTCCGAATATATAGCAATATCTATATCACTTCGTCCTTCTTCATATCCTACAGTCAGATAACTTCCAAAGACAAAAACGTTATATCCATCCTCTCCAAACTTCTCTTCTACCTGCTTCTGCAATACCAAAAGATCACGCAAACGGCTCATTGCTTTTTCCTTTGCAATTCCATGATTCTCCACCGTCATTACTACGCCCCCTTGTTCCACATTATCTTCTTTCATTATATCAAACCGCCAATTCTATCACAAGGCAATCTGCTATAAATCTCTTTTTCTAAATCGGCTCTTACGCAAGCCCCCTGGGAGTTCAACAGCACTTGCCATAATACACAAATATTCCAGTCCCTCCTCACACAATCACCTATAGTTCCACTATACTACTGCCATATGCCCTTTACCAGCACCGCTTCCCTCGCGCTCCCACCAGAATCCCCGCTTTGTCAAGAGTCACACACGAGGAAGACAGGCATAGAGGATAGGTATGGTGGTTCATGTCCGTAGAAAAGCCGTACAATCCGTTAGTGAGAGAGAGACAGAAAATCCGGATGAATTCTGTGCCACAAGCACAGAATTCAAGAATGTCTGAGCCGAAAAATCATCAGATTTCTTCGGCGAATACATTCGATTCCTGATTTTCTGCCTCTCTTGAACTTACGGATTGTAGGCGATTGGAGTCGGATATGAACCACCATACCTATCCTCTATGCCGTCCCCTTCGCCATCCCCTCTTCATAAACTAATTCACACTCTAATTCACAGTTCTCTTCACATAAGTAGTATGCAATGTCTCATGTGCCTTATGGCTTCCCGGCTCTCCAAGATACTCTTCATACAGTTTCTTAATTGCCGGATTCTCATGTGACTTACGAATTGCTTTCGCCGCATCATTGCGATACAGTACTCCTGCACGGATTCCACGTACATCCGTAAAGTTACGCACATCGCCAGATACCTGCGGCTGTCCGCCACCGTTAACACATCCGCCCGGACATCCCATAATCTCGATAAAGTGATACTCTGCCTCTCCTGATTTTACCTTGTTCAGAAGTTCTCTTGCATTACCAAGTCCTGATGCGACTGCAACTTTGATATCCATTCCAGCCACATTATAAGTAGCCTCTTTGATTCCTGCCGTACCACGCACATCTGCGAAATCTAAGGATGCAAGTTCTTCACCAGTCAATGTCTCTACCGCTGTACGCAGAGCCGCTTCCATAACACCGCCGGTTG
Source organism: Bariatricus sp. SGI.154 (assembly GCF_050313795.1). Taxonomy (NCBI): domain Bacteria; kingdom Bacillati; phylum Bacillota; class Clostridia; order Lachnospirales; family Lachnospiraceae; genus Bariatricus; species Bariatricus sp. SGI.154. Next base: position 8,650 of record NZ_JBNPMC010000049.1, on the reverse strand, counting down.
CACCAAAGATAACACCTGCTCCTGTGGACTCTCCCATCGGATCATCGAATGTTTCATCCGGAAGTGAGGTGAAATCAATACCACAGCGTTTGATCAGTCTTGCGAGTTCTCTGGTTGTGATCGCGATATCCACATCCGGAACTCCTGCCGCATTCTGGTCATCTCTGCCGATTTCGAACTTCTTCGCCGTACATGGCATTACACTGACAGATACGATCTTCGCCGGATCAATGCCCTCTTTCTCAGCGAAATATGTCTTAAGCATCGCACCGAACATCTGCTGCGGAGACTTGCAGCTTGACAGGTTCTCTGTCATATCCGGGAAATAATGCTCACAATACTTGATCCATCCTGGTGAACAAGAAGTAATCATCGGAAGTACTCCGCCATTCTGTACACGATGCAGGAACTCGGTTGCTTCTTCCATGATCGTAAGGTCTGCTGCCCAATCTGTATCAAATACTTTGTCAAATCCAAGTCTTCTTAACGCAGCTGCCATCTTGCCTTCTACGTCTGTTCCCATCGGATAGCCGAACTCTTCACCAAGTCCTGCACGTACGGAAGGTGCCGTCTGAACTACCACATATTTCTCCGGATCAGCAATCGCATCGATGATCTGCTGTGTATAATCCTTTTCATACAGCGCGCCTGTCGGACAGACAGCGATACACTGACCACAGGATACACAACTGGTCTCACCTAAGCCCATTCCAAACGGTGAGCCGATCATGGTAGCAAATCCACGATTATTTGGACCGATTACGCCGATTCCCTGTGTCTTCTCACAGACAGCAACACAGCGGCGGCATAAGATACATTTGTTATTATCACGAATCATATGAGCTGCAGAATCATCCAGTTCATAATGATTCATCTCACCCTCGTAGAAATGCTCGTCATCTACTCCATATTCACGGCAAAGCTGCTGCAATTCACAGTTTCCACTTCTTACGCAAGACAGACATTTCTTATCATGGTTAGAAAGAAGAAGCTGTAACGTCTTCTTTCTGGACTGGATCAACTTCGGTGTATGGGTATATACTTCCATCCCCTCGTTAATCGGATGTACGCAGGCTGCCACCAAGTTTCTGGCACCCTTCACTTCTACGACACACATACGGCATGCGCCGATTTCATTGATCTCTTTCAGATAACATAAGGTTGGTATCTTGATTCCTGCAAGGTGAGCTGCTTCAAGGATAGTAGAACCTGCAGGAGCGGATACATCAAGGCCATTGATTTTAAGATTAATATTTTCCATATTCTCCATCCTCCATTACTCTTTATAGATAGCACCGAAACGACATTTTTCCATACAAGCGCCGCACTTAACACACTTATCCTGGTTGATGATATGTGGTTCTCTGACAGAGCCAACGATTGCATCATTCGGACAGGTTCTTGCACATAAGGTACAGCCTTTACACTTGTCTGCATCAATCTTGTAGGATAGCAATGCCTTACAGACACCTGCCGGACACTTCTTATCCACAATATGTGCTATGTATTCATCTTTGAAGTAACGTAAGGTTGAAAGTACCGGGTTTGGAGCGGTCTGTCCAAGCGCACATAAGGAGTTGGACTTCAGGTGTGCTGCCAGATCTTCCAATTTATCTAAGTCTTCCATCGTTCCCTGACCATTCGTGATCTTCTCTAAGATCTCCAACATACGTCTGGTTCCGATACGGCATGGTGTACATTTTCCACAGGATTCATCTACGGTGAATTCCAGGAAGAACTTTGCGATATCAACCATACAGGTGTCTTCATCCATAACGATCAATCCGCCGGAACCCATCATAGAGCCGATTGCAATCAGGTTATCATAATCAATCGGAACATCGAAGTGCTCTGCCGGGATACATCCGCCGGATGGTCCACCTGTCTGAGCCGCTTTGAATTTCTTGCCATTCGGGATGCCTCCGCCGATCTCTTCTACGATTTCACGAAGGGTAGTTCCCATCGGGATCTCTACCAGACCTGTATTCTTAACCTTGCCGCCCAGGGCAAATACTTTCGTTCCTTTGGACTTCTCTGTTCCCATAGATGCGAACCAGTCAGCGCCATTTAAGATGATCTGAGGAATATTTGCCAGAGTCTCTACGTTGTTCAGAATCGTAGGTTTCTGGAATAATCCTTTTAATGCCGGGAACGGAGGACGCGGACGAGGCTCTCCTCTGTTTCCTTCGATAGAAGTCATAAGTGCCGTCTCTTCACCACATACAAATGCACCCGCGCCAAGACGAAGTTCGATGTCAAAATCAAATCCTGAATCGAAGATATTCTTGCCCAATAATCCATACTCTCTCGCCTGTCCGATAGCAATATTCAGACGCTCTACGGCGATCGGGTACTCTGCACGCACATAGATATATCCCTGGGAAGCGCCGATTGCGTATCCGGCGATTGCCATTGCCTCCAATACTACGTGCGGATCGCCTTCCAGAACGGAACGGTCCATGAATGCACCTGGGTCGCCCTCGTCGGCATTACAACAGACATATTTCTGATCTGCCGCATTCGCTGCCGCGAATTTCCATTTTAATCCGGTCGGAAAACCAGCGCCTCCACGTCCACGCAGTCCGCTGTCTAAGATAACCTGGATCACTTCTTCCGGTTTCATCGTCGTCAGGACAGTGCCAAGTGCCTCATATCCACGCGTACCAATATATTCTTCAATATTCTCAGGATTGATCACACCACAATTACGAAGCGCAACTCTGTGCTGTTTCTTATAAAACTGAGTCTCCTGAAGCGGGAGAATCTCTTCATTACTTTTTACCGTCTCATCATACAGAAGACGTGTTACCACTCTTCCTTTTAACAGATGCTCCGATACAATCTCCGGAATATCCTCCTCCTTCACCATTGCATAGAAGGAACCTTCCGGATAAACAATCATGATCGGTCCTAACGCACATAGACCAAAACATCCGGTCTTAACAACGCCGACTTCATTCTCTAACCCATTCTTCTTAATCTCTTCTTCTAATCTCTCTCTAATCTTCTGGCTGCCAGAGGAAGTACATCCTGTTCCACCACATACCAAAACATGCGAACGATACATAGTCTTATACCTCCTTTACCTATAAATTTTCAGCATTCAATGTATATTTGCTTACGATCTGACCTTGTTTCAGATGCTGTTCGAACACTTCCATCGCCTTTTCAGGATTCATCTTCACATAAGTCACCTTTTCTTTGCCCGGTTCTAACACTTCCACGATAGGCTCATATTGGCACAATCCGATACATCCTGTTGGTGTTACGCTGATCTTCTCTGTCAGGAATTCTTTCTGCACCGCATCCGAAAGAGCAGTGAGCACCGGTCTTGCACCGCTTGCAATTCCGCAGGTTGCCATACCTACAACCACTCTTGTCTGCGTCTCGTTCTCAGAACGGACACCGACTTTTCCTTGATTTCTTTCTCTAATCGCTTTTAATTCTTCAAGAGATTTCATAGTCTTCCTCCCTTTAAGTCATATTCTTATAATGTCTGACCGCCATCCACCTCTGCCTTATTGGTATCCAGATAATCCCTGATAAACTGTGATACCTCCGCATTCTGGAAAGACAAGTCTCCTAATATCTGCTTCATCTGCTTTGTATCAAACACGAATTCTCTGCCGTCATATGAATATCTATAATGAAAATCGATTGCTTCATTGAATACTACTAACGTATAGATTGTTGAGTTGATATCGCCCAAAGGCATCCTGTCGATATGCGACAGGCCAAATACTGCTTTTACACAGGTACCCTCATTCTCACGGGATTCAATCTTAAAACTTCCTCCCGTACTCTCTGCTGCCTGCTTAAAAAAAGGTATCCCCAAGCCCACTTTCCGAGTTGTTCTTGTAGTGTAGAATGGGTCCGTTACCCTCTTGACCTGTTCTTTACTCATTCCACATCCATTATCTCTCACTATAATTTCCAGAACGTCTTTCTTCGTGTCCGCTGCAATATCAATCTCTATGTAACTGGCATCCGCCCTTACAGAATTCTCCGCAACATCCAGCACATTCAATGCGATCTCTGTCATCATAGGCTATTCATACTTTGCCAGGATATCATCAATATCATCTACTGTAAGCCGGCCGTACACTTCATCATTAATCATCATAACCGGTGCCAGACCACAGGCGCCTACACAGCGACAGGCATCCAGAGAAAACTTGCCGTCCGGAGTACACTCTCCCCCAACGATTCCCAGTTTTTCCATCAGTTTATTGTAGATATCTCCGGAGCCTTTTACATAGCAGGCTGTACCAAGACAGACAGAGATGCGATAACGTCCCTTTGGATTCAAATTAAACTGGGAATAGAATGTGGCAACTCCATAGATCTTCTCTAACGGAATCCCCGTCTCATCAGAAATGATCTTCTGAACTTCCACAGGCAGATAGCCATAGATATCCTGCGCCCGCTGCATCATCGGCATCAGAGCGCCCTTTTCATCTTTCAGCTCATGAATCATCTCTAACAGTTCTTTTTCCTGTGCTTCTGTTCCATTGAACTGAACTGTTGATTTTTTAGAAAGCATTGTAACTTTACCTCCCTTATATGTATTATTTTTTGGTGACGTTTGTAAAAACATGTTCCATTAGTCTTCATTTTATCATACAAATTTTCAAAAATCTATAAATTTCTGTCACTAATTGTGTTAATTTTCCGACAACTTTGTTTGTTAATTCACTATCGAATTGTTAAAAAATTTTCAATTTTCCCATCTATTTTTTGTGTATTTTATACAATTTTCGGTTGAATTCTATTTTTTCGGATGCTATACTTAATAAAATAAATCTATCCACTTAAGGAGGTATTTATGACAATCGAGAGAATCAAAAACTTATTAGATGCAGATGTCCTCTACGGCAATGAATGCCTGGACCGGGAAGTCCGGTATGCATTTTCTTCAGATATGATGAGTGATGTTCTTGCCTATGCCGATGAGCATTCTGCATTAATTACGGGACTCTGCAATCCGCAGGTCGTCCGTACTGCCGAGATGCTTGACATCGTCTGTATTATATTCGTCAGAAATAAAATTCCAGACCAGAACATACTGGCACTTGCAGAAGACAAAGAGATTGTCATACTCTGTACAGGTCATGGCATGTTTACCGCATGCGGCATACTATACAGCAATGGATTACTTGGAGGTGCATAAATCAGATGGACGAAAATCTGGTATTTAACTACACCATCTCTGGCGATGACTTTACCCGCGCCGGCGAAGCCAGCAGCGATGTAAAGAACAAATTGAAGATGATGGGGCTTGACAATAATATCATACGTAAAGTCGCAATCGCCATGTATGAAGGAGAGATCAACATGGTAATCCATGCCAACGGAGGCACGATTACCGTAGAGATATCCGCAGACAATATCCGCATGATCCTTGCCGATACCGGTCCGGGAATTGCGGACATTGACAAGGCAATGGAGCAAGGCTATTCCACCGCGCCGGAAGAGGTACGTGCTCTTGGCTTCGGTGCCGGAATGGGGCTGCCTAACATGAAGAAATACTCTGATCACATGGAGATTGATTCTACCGTAGGAATCGGTACAACAGTCACGATGGATATACACATATAAACCGCTGGGAGGGAGACGCTTGAACAAATTCATTCATTCCGTACAATTAGATGAAAGCGCCTGCATAGGCTGCATCAACTGTATCAAATACTGCCCCACGCAGGCAATACGGGTACATAATGGAAAAGCCAAGATAACTCCGCAATTCTGCATCGACTGCGGCCGGTGTCTTAGATACTGCCCGCATCATGCCAAGACGGCAGTCTATGATTCTGTTGATGAGATTCAGGAATTTACATACACAGTTGCACTGCCGGCTCCTTCCTTATATACACAGTTCAACAATTTAAATAATATTGACATTGTTTTAAATGCATTACTCTTGATGGGATTTGATGACGTCTTCGAAGTAAGTGCCGCAGCGGAACTTGTCTCTGAGGCATCCCGCACTTATATTCAGGAACACGAAGCAGATGCTCCCTTTATCAGTACGGCATGTCCCACAATCGTAAGACTTATCCGTGTTAAATTTCCGACACTGATTCCAAGGCTGCTTCCTCTGAAGCCGCCTGTGGAAGTGGCTGCTGAGATTGCACGAAAAAGAGCCATAGAAAAGACAGGATTAAAATCAGAAGACATCGGTATCTTCTTCATCTCTCCCTGCCCTTCAAAAGTTACTTATGTAAAATCACCTCTGGGCATTGAAAAGAGTGAAATCGACAAGGTACTTGCAATCAAAGAAGTCTATCCGATTCTGCTGAAGCATATGACTCATGATGAATCAAAACTAAAACCACTCTCCATGTCCGGACGCATCGGAATCGGCTGGAGCAATGCCGGCGGCGAGTCCGCCGGATTGATTACTGATAATTATCTTGCCTGTGACGGTATTATGAGTGCGCTGCGAGTCTTAAGCGATCTGGAAGACGAGAAATTCCACGGACTGAAGTTTGTAGAACTGAATGCCTGCAATGGCGGCTGCGTAGGCGGACCTCTGACCGTAGAGAATCCATACGTTGCTACTGCCAAATCCAAGCAGCTTCATAGAGATCTGCCCGTAGCCAGAACCCACTCTGACGATTCAGACGACTACAAGGATCTTGATTATCAATGGTCTTCCTATGTGGAATATGAACCTGTTTTCCGGCTTGGCAAATCCTTCCGTGAAAGTTTTGAAATGATGGGACTGATCGAAGAACTGACCGAACAACTCCCAGGTCTGGATTGCGGTTCCTGCGGCGCCCCGACATGCCGGGCGCTGGCAGAAGATATTATACGCGGGGATGCAACGAAGAACGACTGTATCTACGCATTCCACGAGTATATTAATACTTTATCAAAAGATATCTTCTTCCTGACACAGTCCTTACAACTGAGCGGCAATCATTCCAGTGAATCCATGGATCTGCTGGAAGATTATATCTACAAACTTACAACTGAATTAGATAAAAAGGAGCGATAATGATATGACTATACAGACATTAATTGATGCTGGAATATTTTCACTTAAAGTAACTGGAGATCCCTCTAAGAATATCTCCAAGGTATTCTGCTGCGATCTTCTAAGCATCGCCATGAGCAAGGCTCCTGCCGAGGGTGCATGGGTCACTGTCATGGGCAATAAGAATACGCTTGCAGTTGCCTCACTTACGGACATCTCTTGCATTATCCTGGCAGAAGGAATTCAATTATTGCCAGACGATCTTGCCTGTGCCGAAAGGGAAGGAATTACCGTCTTTACAACCGACCTTCCAATCTTTGATGCCGCCCTTAAGATCCAGGAGTTATTCGCATGATCCCCCTGTATTATGATCTGCATCTGCACTCCTGCCTGTCTCCTTGCGGCGATGATAACATGACTCCTGCGAATATTGTGGGTATGGCGGCTATCAAGGGGCTGGATGTGATTGCACTGACGGATCATAATTCCTGCAAAAACTGCCCGGCAGTTATGAAACACGGAGAAGCATATGGCGTAACCGTAATCCCCGGAATGGAACTAACCACTTCTGAAGAAGTTCATGTAGTCTGCCTATTCCCTACGCTGGCAGATGCAATGGCTTTTGACAGTTATGTCTATGACCATATCCTTCCGATTACCAACCGGGAAGATATCTTCGGCAAACAACAGATCATGGATGAGAATGACGAGATAACGGGCACTGTGGAACGACTGTTAATCAGCGCTACCGATATCTCTTTTGACCATGTATTCGAATTAGTCGAATCCTACCATGGCATTGCATATCCCGCCCACATTGACAAATCTACCACAAGCATTCTATCTAATCTGGGCTTTGTCCCACCGGACAGTACCTTTTCCTGCGCGGAGATTCATTCATATAAGGAACTTCATCGTATACAAAGGGAACATCCTTATTTCCTGAATTGTAATATCATCAGTAGTTCGGATGCTCATTATCTGGAGGATATCAATGAGGCTTATTATCAGATATATGTGGAATCACGAGAGATTGGGGATATATTAGGGAGTATCGTTCGGAAGCGAGAGCGGGGATAATGAATCCAAGGCATTCTCTATCTGCTCTCGTACCTGTCGGGCCTCGCTATGACTCAAGCCGCTGGAAGTTATACCGACCACAAGGTTCTCCTTCTTAACAACTCCTGGAAAATAAAAATCACATAATTCCTTCTTATGCGCAGCATTTACCAATATTCCTCTCTCATGGCAATCTTCTACAACCTGTTCATTACACTGCGCATCATCTGTTGCAGCCAGCACCATATCAGCACCCTGGAGCATCTCTGTATGATATGATGTTTCCACCCATTGAATACGTGCTGCTTCATATAACTCTCTGATTTCTTTTGTAATCTCAGGTGCCACCACCAGAATATCCTCAGCAAAACCAAGAAGCGTCTCCACCCTTCTCTGAGCAATCTTCCCTCCGCCAACTACAACTATTTTTTTTCTGGATATATCTACAAACATAGGGAAATATGGCTTCATCATACTTTCTCTCCTTGCCCTGATCTTTTTATTATAATCTCAATTTTACCTGCTTTTCATCATAACATATGCATCTTAAAATACAAGCCCTATTTGACACCCGCAGCCTCCTATTGTATACTCGAATCAGAATAATTAGTT
>NZ_JBNPMC010000048.1:0-26624 GCF_050313795.1 Bariatricus sp. SGI.154 | reverse complement strand
TTAAATTCACAAAAAAATCCCCAAAACCATGTTGACAGATATGTGGACATAGTTTATAGTGTTCCTGTAGAGAACTACTAAGAGGAGATGAGGTGAGAATTTGGAGCAATTATCATTCGTTGAGCGTTTGATGGAATTCGGGCTTACGAGACAGGAGGCTAATATCTATCAGTGTATGATTACGGAAGGGAAAGTGACCGGATATGAGGTTGCGAAGCAGACTGGAATCTCCAGGTCGAATGCGTATAATTCTCTGGCGAATATGACGGAGAAGGGGGCGGCTTACCTGGTGGAAGAGGGCAATACCAGGAAGTATGTTCCGGTACCGCTGGATGAATTTTGCAAGAACAGGATTCGTAGATTGGAAGAGACCAAGAAGTGGCTGTCTGCGCACGTTCCTTCTGAGAAGACATATGTAGAAGGGTATATCACGATTGAAGGAGCCAACCATATATTGGATAAGATGCGGAATCTCCTGGATAAGGTAGAGCGGCGTGTCTATATCAGTTGTACCAGGAATTACCTGCTGTTATTGATACGGGAATTGGAGCCATTGATTGCGGCGAAGAAGAAGGTTGTGATTATTACAGACCAGCCTGTGACTTTTGGTACTGCTAAGGTATATGTAGGCGAAAGCCGTGGAATGCAGATTGGTTTGATTGCAGATTCCAGATATGTTCTTACTGGCGAGTATGGAGAAGGCAGTATGAATACCTGTCTGTATTCAGGACAGAAGAATTTTGTGGAATTATATAAGAGTGCATTATCTAACGAGATCAAATTACTAACGATGCGAGAGGAGAACCAGAGACAATGAAGAAAGAAACATTTGTAACAAAAGAGCAGTTAGAAGAGATTGTAAAAGAGTATCCAACGCCATTTCATCTGTATGACGAGAAGGGTATCCGTAAGAATATGCAGGCATTGAAAGATGCGTTTTCCTGGAATAAAGGATATAAAGAATATTTCGCGGTTAAGGCAACACCGAATCCGTTTTTGATCAATATTTTGAGAGAGTATGGCTGTGGCTGTGATTGTTCCTCCTATACAGAACTCATGCTTTCCGAGGCAATCGGGGCGACAGGAGGGGACATTATGTTCTCTTCTAATGATACGCCGGCAGAAGAATTCGCTTATGCGGATCAGTTGGGAGCAATCATTAACCTGGATGATATTACGCATATTGATTTCCTTGAGAAGACGATTGGGCATATTCCGGAGACGATCAGTTGCCGCTATAATCCGGGCGGGCTGTTCAAGATTAGTAACGATATTATGGATAATCCGGGAGATTCCAAATATGGCATGACAACAGAGCAGATCTTCGAGGCTTTCAAAATTCTGAAAGCAAAGGGAGCGAAAGAGTTCGGTATCCATGCTTTCCTTGCAAGTAACACGGTTACAAATGATTACTATCCGATGCTTGCAAAGGTGCTGTTCGAAGTTGCGGTGAAACTTCAGCAGGAAACCGGCGTACACATTAAGTTCATCAATCTGTCCGGAGGAATCGGTATTCCTTATACGCCGGATCAGGAGCCGAATGATATCCGTGTGATTGGTGATGGCGTACGCAGGGTATATGAGGAGGTGCTTGTGCCGGCAGGAATGGGAGATGTTGCAATCTATACAGAACTTGGACGATTCATGATGGGACCTTATGGATGCCTGGTAACAACAGCGATTCATCAGAAACATACCCATAAAGAATATATCGGCGTGGACGCTTGTGCGGTCAATCTGATGCGTCCGGCGATGTATGGGGCATATCATCACATTACGGTAATGGGGAAAGAGAATCTGCCGCATGATCACAAATATGATGTTACAGGTTCTCTATGCGAGAATAATGATAAGTTCGCCATTGACCGTATGCTGCCGAAGATTGACATGGGAGATCTGGTGGTCATCCATGATACTGGCGCGCATGGATTCTCTATGGGATATAATTATAATGGAAAGTTAAAATCAGCAGAAGTGCTCCTGAAAGAAGATGGTACGGCACAGTTGATCCGCAGAGCGGAGACTCCGGCAGATTATTTTGCTACATTTGATTGCTTTGATATCGGGAAAAAGTTAATTGGCAAATAACTGTTAAGAGTTGATTTTATGTGAAGATAGGAGTATGGTTATATTATCTTAATTCACAAGGGGGAAAAAGTTATGAGAAAAAGAGGTTTGCTTGCTGTATTACTGGTTGTAGTAATGACAGTACTGTGCGGTTGCGGAGGAATGAGTACGGAAGATGCACAGTCTTATGCGAAGTCTGTTCTGGATGCCAGTTACAAAGGTGAATTCGCAAAGTATATGGAATGGACGAAGTCAAGTGAAGAAGAAGCAAAGGAATTGTATGAGGGTAATATTGACGTAACGATGAAGGAGGCTGGATTCTCTGATCTGGGTCTTTCAGAAGAAATGACAGAGAACTACAGACAGTTGTTCCTGGATATGATCAAACTGGCGAAGTATGATGTTGGCGAAGCAAAAGAAGCAAGTGACGATGCTTTTACAATCGATGTAACCGTAGAGCCATTCATTGCTTTTGAAGGACTTCAGGATGAGGTTAATACTGCTGTTACAGAAGAACTGACGAACGTTGAACAGATTCCAAGCGATGAAGAGATCAACCAGATGGTGTTCCAGAAAATGTATGAACTTATGGCTGAGAGAATTGCTGCTCCGGTCTATGGAGATCCTACAACTGTTACCATTACAGTTAAGCCGGATGCAGATAATGTATATTATATCGCTCAGGAAGATATGACTGCATTGGATGATGCTTTGTTCCCGGCAGATAAGTTCTAGGAATATGTATAAAATAGTCTTGAATTACGGGAGATTTTCTTTACTCTCATTATAATATTCAAAAAAGAGAAGTGGTGCCTGTAAGGTATCGCTTCTCTTTTCTTAGAAAAATTTCCAAATAAAAACGGGAATCCTCACATCAAGGTTTCCCGTACTTTTTCTGAATGCGGATGGTGGGACTTGAACCCACACGAGGTCGCCCCCGCAAGATTTTGAGTCTTGTGCGTCTGCCATTCCGCCACATCCGCTTATGTTATCTCATCGACAACATATTGAATTATAACGGTAAAATCAGAAGATGTCAATGCTTTTGTGAAGAATTTTAGAGGTTTTTTTGCTTGTTTTTTTGGTTGAAATTATAGGAACTATGATATAATGGGAAAAGGTCAGCGACACGAGAATTCACACATTAAAAAAAGGAGGCAATTATGTACTATAAGCAATATGGAAATACAGAAATGAAGGTGTCCGCAATCGGGCTCGGAACTATGCGTTATGATGAAGAGGATATCAAAGCGGGAAGATTGGAGAAATGTGCTGAGATTCCGCTCTATGCATATGAGAAGGGAATCAATTACTGGGATACAGCACCGCATTATTGTGATGATAAGAGCGAGATCGTGACAGGAATTGCGTTATCGCAGGTGAAAAGAAGTGATATCTATGTAACTTCTAAGACGAATCTGGGAACACTAGATGCAGGAGATCATCCGACAAAAGACATTTTCAGAAAGAGACTAGAGTTATCTTTGGACAGATTGAAGACAGATTACATTGATTTCTATCATATGTGGTGTATGCTGAGTCTGGAGTCATGGGAAAGGCATATGGATGCGTTGTATGGTTTTTTTGAGGATGCCAAGAGAGAGGGACTGATCCGTAATATCGTGTTCTCTTCTCATATGCAGGGCAATGATATCGAGAAAGTAGTAGATACAGGCAAGTTCAAAGGAATGCTGATCGGATATAATGCGCTTAATTACCGCTTCAGACAGAGTGGTATTGAGGCAGCACATCAGAAAGGTATGGGAGTTGTGGTAATGAATCCTTTGGGCGGAGGAATGATTCCGGCGAATTCGGATGCATTCGCTTATCTGGCAGAAGAAACAGATCTGACGGTTCCGCAGGCAGCGCTTCGTTTTGTTGCTTCCCATAAAGAGATTACTGTAACACTGGCAGGCTGTACGACAAAGGAACATATTGATGATGCGGTCAAAGCCGTAGAGAACCTGGAAGAGAAGCCGGCGAAAGAGATTGTGAAAGAATATGAGGGCAAGGGTGTGGCACTAAATAACTTATGTACTGGCTGCGCTTACTGCAAAGGATGTCCAAAAGATATTCCGATTCCAAAATTCATGGATGCTTATAATCAGATGATTCTGACTGGCGAGCAGAAAGCAATCGAGGATCGACTGGATAATCACTGGGACATTTCCAAGGAGAAGGCTTTAGAGTGTATTGCCTGTGGAAAATGCGAGAGACAGTGTACACAGCATCTTCCGATTATCGAAAGACTGAAGGAGATTGCAAGCCTTTAAAAAGAATAAATTGCTTTCAAAAATAAATGTTTTGGTGTATAGTAAGAAGGTAGTTCTAATTTTAGATGGAGAATCCAATATGAATGATAAGATTGTATTGATTGATGGTCATAGTATTTTGAATCGCGCTTTTTATGGACTCCCGGATCTGACGAATGCAGACGGGCTTCATACGAACGCGATCTATGGCTTTCTGACGATTATGTTTAAAATATTAGAAGAAGAGAAACCGGACTATCTGACGGTGGCTTTTGATGTTCATGCGCCGACGTTCCGCCATAAGATGTATGCGGAATATAAGGGAACCAGAAAGCCTATGGCAGAAGAATTGCGCCAGCAGGTACCTGTTATTAAAGAAGTCCTTCAGGCGATGGGAATCAAGACCATAGAATCTGCCGGGCTGGAAGCGGATGACCTTCTTGGAACACTGTCCAGACGTTGTGAGGGGCAGGGAATCGATGTGTCGGTAATATCTGGAGACAGAGACCTGCTTCAGCTTGCGACAGAGCATGTAAAGATTCGAATTCCGAAGACGAAACAGGGAAGGACAGAGGTAGAGGATTACTATGCACAGGACGTCAAGGAAAGATATCAGGTAACGCCTGTGGAGTTTATTGATCTGAAGGCGTTAATGGGGGATACTTCTGATAATATACCTGGGGTGCCAAGTATTGGAGAGAAGACGGCAACAAAGATTATTACAGAATATCACAGTATTGAGAATGCACACGAGCATGTGGAGGAACTAAAACCGCCAAGAGCAGCGAAAGCATTAAAAGAGCATTGGGATATGGCAGTGATGAGTAAGAAACTTGCTACCATCAATGTGAATGCTGATTTCCCTTATGAACTTGAAGAGGCAAGGCTGGGGAATATATTTACGGAGGAAGCGTATGCATATTTTCAGAAACTTCAGTTCAAGAATCTGCTTTCCAAATTCGATGTGACAGCACCGTCTAATCAGGTGGAGTCGGCATTTTGTGAGATTAAGCAGCAGAGTGCGGCAGAAGAAGCGCTGGCTGCGGCAGAGAAGGCCGCGTGTGTTGGAGCATGCATCTTTAAGAATACGGAGGACGTGCTGCCCCTTTTTGCGGATCAGGCAGAGATTGGTGGTATCGGATTATGCTTTTCTGAGAAGGATATCTATTGTATCCGGACCGGACAGGGGATTGATGCATCCTGGCTTCTTGGAAGATTAGAGGAAGTGGCAGAGAGGGCGGGACGCTTCGTCATGTTCGATCTGAAGCAGGCTCTGGAGCATATTAAGATCCGCCGTATGGAGAATTGCTTTGACGCAACAGTGGCAGCATATCTGCTGAACCCGTTAAAGAGCAATTATACTTATGAAGACGTTGCACGAGAGCAATTGAATATTATTATAGAAGAGAAAACTGAGAATTATGTGAAGGTATGCTATGAAGCCTTTACTGCTTATAAGGCGTCAGGTATTCTGTGGGAGAAGTTGAAAGAATGCCAGATGGATAAGTTATTTGCGGAGATTGAGATGCCATTGTTATTCACGCTATGTGATATGGAGAGAAACGGCGTGAAAGTGGAGGCAGAAGCGCTTAAGTTCTATGGCGACCAGTTGGGAACCAAGATTGTAGAACTTGAGAAAGAGATCTACGCAGATGCAGGAGAGACCTTTAATATTAATTCTCCAAAGCAGTTGGGGGTCATATTATTTGAAAATATGAAGATTCCTGGCGGTAAGAAGACGAAGACAGGATATTCGACGGCGGCAGATGTGTTGGAAAAACTGGCGCCGGATTATCCGATTATTGAAAAGATATTAGAATACAGACAGTATTCGAAGTTAAAGTCAACCTATGCAGATGGACTTGCCAATTATATCTGTGAAGATGGAAGGATTCGCAGTAAGTTTAACCAGACGATTACGGCAACAGGAAGAATCAGCAGTACAGAGCCGAATCTTCAGAATATTCCAATCAGGATGGAACTTGGAAGACTGATCCGTAAGGTGTTCATTCCGGAGGAAGGATATGTGTTTGTAGATGCGGATTATTCGCAGATAGAATTGAGGGTTTTAGCACATTGCTCTGGTGACAGCCATCTGATTGACGCGTATAAAGAGGCGAAAGACATTCACAGGATTACGGCTTCCCAGGTATTCCATACTCCGTTTGAGGAAGTAACAGACCAGCAGCGGCGCAATGCTAAGGCGGTGAATTTTGGAATCGTATACGGAATCAGTTCATTCGGACTGAGCCAGGACTTGAGTATTACCAGAAAAGAAGCGGCAAAATATATCGAAGATTATTTTAAGACATATCCGGGTATTAAAGCGTTTCTGGATGATACGGTGAAACATGCGAAGGAGATGGGATATGTCGTTACCTTATTCGGCAGACGACGCCCGGTTCCGGAGTTGGCATCCAGCAATTTTATGCAGAGATCCTTTGGAGAAAGAGTGGCTATGAATGCGCCGATCCAGGGAACGGCGGCGGATATCATGAAGATTGCGATGATTGGTGTGAACCGTAGATTGAAAGAGAATCAGATGAAGTCAAGGCTGGTTCTCCAGGTTCATGATGAATTGCTGATTGAGGCTTATAAGCCGGAACTTGATGACGTGAAGACAATCCTGAGAGAAGAGATGGAGCAGGCGGCTTCCCTGGATGTACCTTTGGAAGTGGATATGCATACAGGAGATAACTGGTACGAAGCAAAGTAGAGGAGTAAGAGTATGAAGATTATTGGAATTACCGGTGGAGTAGGAGCCGGGAAAACACAGATATTGGAGTACCTGAATAATAGATACGGAGCAACAATCTGCCAGGCAGATAAAGTTGGTAAAAAACTTCAGAAAAAGGGAACAGAATGTTTTGATGCAATTGTAGAATATTTTGGTATGGATATTCTGGATGAGAAGGGAGAACTTGACAGGGAGAAGTTAGCAGGCATTGTATTTACAGACAATGCCAAACTGACTGCACTGAATGAGATTGTTCACCCTGCGGTAAAAGAAGAGATTCGCAAGAAGATTGCCATGGAAGAGCGCAGGAATACCAACCTTTTTATTGTGGAGTCTGCACTTTTAATTGAGGATCATTACGATGAGATCTGCGATGAACTGTGGTATGTCCATGTGAGTGCAGAAAACCGCAAAAAGCGTTTGATTTATGCAAGAGGCTACGATTCGAAGAAAGTGGATGATATTATAGCGGCTCAACTGCCGAAGGATATGTTCATGAAACATTGTGACAGAGTCATAGATAATAACAACACTTTCGGAGAGACGGAGATGCAGTTGGATAGAATTATAGCAGATTTGTAGGAAAGGCAGAAGACGTATATATGAGGTTATGCAGCATTGCCAGCGGAAGCAGTGGCAACTGTATCTACGTGGGAGATGAGAATACGCATCTTTTGGTAGATACTGGAATCAGCAAAAAGAGAGTTGAACAAGGGTTACATACACTGGGAGTTAAGGGTGAGGAATTAAAGGGAATTCTGATTACCCATGAACATATCGATCATATCCAGGGTTTGGGAGTATTTAGCAGGAAATATGAGATTCCAATCTATGCGACGAAAGGAACCATTGAAGGAATCCGTTGCTGCAGTAGTCTTGGAAAGATGCCGGAAGGATTGCTGCACGAGGTCGAAGTGGATCAGACATTTTCATTAGGCAGTATGGAGATCAGTCCTTTTGCAATCTCCCATGATGCGAGAGAACCATCCGGATACCGGATTGAGAATTCTAAGAAATCTGTTGCAGTGGCGACAGACCTTGGAACATACGATGAATATATAATAGAGCGCCTGCAGAATCTGAATGCGGTCGTTCTGGAAGCCAATCATGATATTCATATGTTAGAAGTCGGTCCTTATCCTTATCCGTTGAAAAAAAGGGTCATGGGTGATAAAGGACATCTGTCGAATGAATTGTCAGGAAGGCTTCTTTGTGATATACTACATGACAATCTACAGTATGTAATACTGGGGCATCTAAGTAAAGAAAACAATTATGAAGAATTGGCATATGAGACAGTAAAACTGGAAGTCAGTTATGGAGATAATCCTTACAAAGGAGAAGATATTCCTATGATGGTGGCGAAAAGGGATACTGTATCAGATATTATTACACTATAAGAGAATTGTGAAGCAGGAGGATGAAGATGAGAAAGTGTGTAATTACAGTAGTAGGTAAGGATACGGTAGGTATTATTGCAAAGGTTTGTACATATCTGGCTGAGACAGATATCAATATTCTGGATATTTCCCAGACAATCGTAGATGGATATTTTAACATGATGACAATTGCAGATGTTACGAATTCTAAGAAAGAGATTGCAACGGTAGCAAAAGATCTGGAAGAACTTGGAGCCAGTGTAGGCGTGATGATTCACTGTCAGAGAGAAGAGATCTTCGAGAAGATGCACAGATTATAAGATGAATGACAGAAAGGCCGGGGCTTAGATTATGATTAACAGATATGAAGTATACGAGACTAATCAGATGATTGAACAGGATAATCTGGATGTCAGGACGATTACACTTGGTATCAGTCTTTTGGACTGTATTGATTCTGATTTGGATAAAGTAAACGAGAACATTTATAATAAGATAACAACAGTGGCAAAAGATCTGGTTGCAACGGGAGAGGAGATTGAAAGAGAATTCGGGATCCCGATTGTGAATAAGAGAATCTCTATCACTCCGATTGCCTTGATTGGCGGCGCTGCCTGCAAGAAACCGGAAGATTTTGTTACAATTGCAAAGACACTGGATAAAGCGGCAAAAGAAGTGGGCGTGAATTTTATCGGCGGATATTCTGCACTGGTATCCAAGTCTATGACGAAAAGCGATGAGAATCTGATTCGTTCTATTCCAGAGGCGTTGGCTTGTACGGATCGCGTATGTAGTTCTATTAATGTAGGATCAACCAGAACTGGAATTAATATGGACGCGGTGCGTTTGAGCGGAGAGATCGTTAAGGCAACCGCGGAAGCAACCAAAGAGAATGATTCTCTTGGCTGTGCAAAACTGGTTGTTTTCTGCAATGCTCCGGATGACAATCCGTTCATGGCAGGTGCCTTCTTAGGCGTAACAGAAGGTGATGCGGTCATCAACGTAGGTGTCAGTGGTCCTGGTGTTGTAAAACATGCGATCGAGCAGGTGCGCGGACAGAATTTTGAGAAATTGTGTGAGACAATTAAGAAGACTGCGTTCAAGGTTACGAGAGTTGGACAGCTGGTTGCAGGCGAAGCATCCAAGAAACTTGGTATTCCGTTTGGAATCGTAGATCTTTCTCTTGCACCGACACCGGCAGTTGGAGACAGTGTGGCTGAGATCCTGGAAGAGATTGGATTGGAGAGAGTCGGTGCTCCTGGAACAACGGCTGCACTCGCTATGCTGAATGACCAGGTGAAAAAAGGCGGCGTTATGGCTTCTTCTTATGTAGGTGGTTTAAGTGGTGCATTCATCCCGGTCAGTGAAGACCAGGGGATGATCGACGCAGTAAAACTTGGTGCTCTGACAATAGAGAAACTTGAGGCAATGACCTGTGTCTGCTCAGTTGGTTTGGATATGATCGCAATTCCTGGCAAGACGAAAGCATCTACAATCTCTGGTATTATTGCAGATGAGATGGCAATCGGTATGGTGAATCAGAAGACGACGGCGGTCCGTTTGATTCCGGTGATTGGAAAAGATGTGGGAGATACTGCTGAATTCGGTGGATTATTGGGCTATGCTCCGATTATTCCGGTCAATGAATATGATTGCAGTGCTTTTGTGAACAGACAGGGAAGAATTCCTGCACCGATTCATAGTTTTAAGAATTAGAGAGGTAAAAGGATGGGAAGAGTAGCTATTGTGACAGATAGTAACAGTGGAATCACGCAGAAGGAAGCAAAAGAATTAGGAATTCGTGTGCTCCCGATGCCGTTTTTCATTAATGAAAAGTTATATTATGAGGACATTACGCTGACACAGGAGGAATTCTATCAGAGGCTTGCAGAGGATGCAGATATCTCTACGTCTCAGCCATCGCCTGGCGATGTTCTTGAACTGTGGGATGAACTGCTGAAAGAATATGATGAGATTATTTATATTCCGATGTCCAGCGGTCTTAGCAGTTCCTGTGAGACAGCGATGGGATTGGCACAGGATTATGATGGCAAGGTTCATGTAATTGATAATCAGAGAATCTCTATCACACAGCGTCAGTCAGTGCTTGATGCCATGGAGATGGCAGAAAAAGGCATGGGTGCACAGGAGATAGAGGATGTTCTGATGCGTGAGAAACTGGAAGCAAGCATCTATATTACTGTTGATACGCTGAAATATCTGAAAAAAGGTGGACGTGTTACTCCTGCGGCTGCAGCAATCGGTACAGTATTGAACTTAAAGCCAGTCCTTCAGATTCAGGGAGAGAAACTGGATTCCTTCGCAAAGGTTCGTGGCTGGAAAGCAGCGAAGAAGACGATGCTGGATGCGATTGAGAAGGATGTAAATGAGCGCTTTAAGGGAAAAGAGATGTACATCCATGCGGCATATACCTGCTCTGAGGAAGAGGCTTTGATCTGGAAAGGTGAGATTGAGGAGAGATTCCCAGGATATGAGGTTCACATGGATCGATTGTCGCTGAGTGTGTCTTGCCATATTGGAGCAGGGTCACGGGCGATTGCTTGTATTAAGAAGTGTGAGTTTTGATTTGTGGAATTTTGATTCATGAAGAGTAGGGTATGAAGATGTACGGTCAAGTGGGGATGGAGGGTGGTTGATGTCCGTAGAAGAGTCATACAATCCGTAAGTTCAAAAGAGGTCTGAAATCAGGAACCGAATGTCCGAACCGGAGAAATCTGAAGATTTTCCGGTTCGGACATTCTTGAATTCTGTGCTTGTTGCACATAATTCATCCTGATTTCAGACCTCTTTTTCACTAACGGATTGTATGACTCTTCTACGGACATCAACCACCCTCCATCCCCACTTGACCTGACATCCTCATGTGTGACTCTTGATGAATTAGGGAGGATTCTGGCATGGGTGGGGGAGCGGGGTGGAAGGGGTTAGTTTTTGTGTAAGAGTTGGTTGCGTTGATGTGGGTTAGTTTTTAGGCGGGAGTTTGGTTAGTAGGTAAGTGTCGTATTTTTTGCGTAGAAGCCAGCTTGTTAGGATTGACAGGATGGAGATGAGGATGGTTAAGGTTTTAATAAGGGAAGCGGGGGAGTAGAGGGTACCTAGTAGGAGTCCGATTCCTGCGCTGTTTAGGGTATAAGTCTGATTCATATTGCCACCTCCTAATAGAATCTTAACATAAAAGCAGATATTTGTATTCCCCACAGATAGCGAAGTGACAATATAGTGTTAAATCTGTGAGTTTAACGAAATGGGAATTTAGGGGAGAAAATAGATTCTTGGGAAGTGTACGGTGAAGGAAGTGGAGCAGGCGGCTCTGAAACCGGGATGTTTCGTTAAGAATCCGTAACCGGAAAAATACCGGTTTCAGAGCCGCCTGTTCCACTTCCTTCACCTGACATTCCAAATTCTCAAGGTTTTCTCCGCTGGGAGGGTTCCTGGCGAGGATGCGTGGGAAACGGTGTTGGGGGGATAACAGATTGGGAGTGTGTAGCGAGTGGTGTTTGGGAGGGGAACAACCAGGGAGTGCATGGTGAGTGGTGTTGCATGGATAGTCAGTCTGAGGTACAGCAGAATGATATGCAGCATATGTATCCTGAACGAATCAGGAATTTTGTGATTAAGGCACAGATTAATGAAGGTAATATGCTTTGTCTACAATTTTTTGTCATTGTATATAGCAGATGCATTTTTCTAAATTAGTTAACAGGTATGCGCATAGACCGGCTTGTGATCTGCACTGTATTACAATACCGTAGAACAAGTTTTCCTGCGCTAAGGTATGTAAAATCACAGGAAAAAGACCCACACCCACCTTCACCAGGAATCCCCCAGTTTAGAAAGAGTTACCCCCCAAAAGAATGTCAGGCATAGAGGGCAGATGGGGCGGTTCCATGCCGTACACTCTCAAATAACTCTTAATAAACTAAATTCCCCCTATATCCGCACAATCTGCTGCTGATACTCATTCACAAACGGCATCTTAAACTTATTTGTAATAATACTTTCATACAGATTAGAGGCAAAGATATCCTTCTCTAACATAGCAAGCCCAGTATCATTTAAGTTTTCTATCTGCGTAAGTTTTGTAATCAACGGTACTTGCGAGTTCTTCTTAAGATGAGAAAGAAGTTTTCCGGCATCTTTGCGGAACCCCAAGATATGAGCATACTGGCAGTACCCTTTCTCCTGATAGCGGATCATATCCTCATTCGTAATATTCAGTAGAATATGGAAAAGGCTTCGGCTGATGCGTGTATATGTCATATCTCTTGTCTTTAACAGGTCGCAGAACTGGTCAAAGGTTATAAAATCATTGGCATGATTCATGATGCGGTTGGCGAGATCATCAGTAATATCCTTATACTTGACTAGTGAATCACGGGATTCCGTTAGTAGTTTATATTTTAATAGAAGCGAGAAATCGTTGGCATAGATTGGATATCTGCTTCGATGCATCTCTTCTAACATGCGGATGCAGGATGGAGGGACTTGATCCTCCAGGCGGGTCAGAACTTCGGACAGGGCAGGCTCATCGAACATGCCATCTCCTTCCAGATGTACGGAATGGCTGGCATAGTCTAATAGTTTGCGGATTGCAGAAGCAGAACTGTAAGTGCCAGTCAGATGTTCATCGTGGTAGCCTGATACCATGCGTTTGATGGTATAAGATCTAATGCTACTGTGGCTCTTATAGAGTGCTTTGATATATTCAATTCCAAGAATGTTGTTGGGTTGTTCAAGAACGACATCCAGAGAGTCATCTCTCAGATAATTCTTTAATGCCATCTGCCGGGCGCGTGGAAAAGAGATGCCTTTTCTTAGAGCCTCCTGAAGTGAGAACTTATATTCTTCCGGTTCATCTGCTACGATATGAGCAATTCTTTCCAGCAGTCCGTAATCACCGCATTCGCTTCCGAAGCAGATAGAATCTACACAGCCTAATTGCTCAAAGAGTGAGATGGCGCCTGCAGCAAAGTATTCAGCACTTCCGGTGGCATAACATACAGGAAGTTCCAGTACGATATCAACTCCGGCTTCCAATGCAACTTCAGCTCTTAAGTGTTTGGGCATGATAGCAGGTGCGCCGCGCTGTACGTAATTGCCGCTCATTACAACGATGACTGCATCTGCTTTTGTAATCTCTTTTGCTTTCTCTATATGGTATAAATGCCCATTGTGAAATGGGTTGTACTCTGTGATTAATCCAACTATTTTCATGAGAATCTCCTTGTATATCCTTCTGAAATTGATTATACTATATTAAGATTAGGTTCGCAATGAATGTCAGGAAAGGAGGGATACATATGAGCGAAGAATGGAAGAAAGAGAATCGCTTACTAGAGGAATCCGACGAAAAGAGGCAGCATAAGCCCCGTTCGCAAGAGGATGAAACCGATGAATGGGACTACCTGGAAGAGCGAGAGGAACTGACAGAAGAACGTATACTGGAGATGTTGGAAGCACGTCAGTATAAGGAATTGAAGGAAGAGTTAGAGAATAATATGTATCCGGTCGACCTGGCTGATATTCTGGAGGAATTTGATCAGAAGCAGTTGGTTCTGGTATTCCGGCTTCTTGCGAAGGAAGAAGCGGCTGAGACATTCACGTATATGAATAGTGACATGCGCGAGGTACTGATCAACGCATTGACGGACTCAGAACTTGAAGAGGTCATGGAAGAGATGTACCTGGATGATACGGTTGACGTTTTGGAAGAGATGCCTGCGAATGTGGTGGACAGGCTTCTGATGGCAACTGACGAAGAGACGAGAGTTCAGATCAACCAACTTCTCCAGTATCCGGAGGACAGTGCCGGAAGCGTGATGAATGTTGATTATATCGCGCTTCGAAGAGAGATGACGGTTGCAGAAGCCATATTGAAGATTCGTCAGGTTGGTCTTAACCGGGAGACAATCTATACTTGTTATGTAACTGAGAAGCGAAAACTGATCGGTCAAGTGGATGTTAAGGAATTGCTGACTACCAGTGAATCCAAGACCATTGAAGAGATTATGGACACGAATATGCTCTATGGGCATACGACAGACGACCAGGAGGTAGTAGCGGGGATTATCAGGAAATACGGTCTCATCGCTTTGCCAATTGTGGATCATGAGAATTGCATGGTTGGTATTGTAACCGTTGACGATGCGATGCTGGTCTTACAGGAAGAGGCAACGGAAGATATTAGTATCATGGCTGGTGTCAGCCCCAGTGAGGAATCGTATTTCGGAACAACGGTAGTGGAGCATGTGAAGAGCCGCCTGCCCTGGCTTTTGTTTCTGATGCTGTCAGCAACCATCACCCAGATGATCATGAACAGTTATGAGTCTGCGCTTGCTGTCATGCCTCAGCTGGCTGGATTCGTTCCTATGCTGACTGGAACAGGAGGAAACTGTGGATCGCAGAGTTCTACTTTGGTTATCCGTGGACTTGCGGTGGGAGAGATTGAATTTTCAGATCTGTTAAAGGTGATCTGGAAAGAAGTCCGGATTGCTGTCAGCATCAGTGTGATCCTTGCGGTTGTGAATGGTGTCCGCATTGTATTGATGGGACAGGGGGACGCAATGATGGCATTTACCATCGGAGTTACGATGGCATGTACGGTAATTATTGCCAAGGTGGTTGGATGTACATTGCCGCTGATTGCGAAGAAAGTTGGATTGGATCCGGCGATTATGGCAACACCGCTGATTTCTACCCTAGTAGATATCAGTACGATCAGTGTATATTTTGCTATAGTAAGTTACGTATTTCAACTTTGATGAGTGGAAAATATAGCGATTGTACGCAAAAATAGACATAAGATTCTAAGAAGAGACCTTGTTTGCAAGGTCTCTTTGTATTATAATAAAAATACTGAGAATATATGGAAAGGAGTCTATCAATCATGGGATTTATAGATGAAATCAAAGCAAAAGCAAAAACATGTAAAAAAACAATTGTACTTCCTGAGACAGAAGACATCAGAACTTACGAAGCGGCAGAGGCTGTATTAAAAGAAGGAACAGCAGACCTGATCCTGATCGGAAGCGAAGAAGAAATCGCAAAGAACAAAGGTTCTTTCGATATCAGCGGAGCAACAATCGTAGATCCTGCGACTTATGAGAAGACAGATGCATACATTGCAAAACTTGTTGAGTTAAGACAGAAAAAAGGTATGACAGAAGAGCAGGCAAGAGAACTGCTTCTGACGAACTATCTGTACTATGGTGTTATGATGGTTAAGATGAAAGATGCTGATGGTATGGTATCAGGT
Organism: Bariatricus sp. SGI.154; assembly: GCF_050313795.1. Lineage (NCBI taxonomy): Bacteria > Bacillati > Bacillota > Clostridia > Lachnospirales > Lachnospiraceae > Bariatricus > Bariatricus sp. SGI.154. Next base: position 10,913 of record NZ_JBNPMC010000048.1, on the reverse strand, counting down.
GCATGCCACTCTACAGCAGATACTTTAAGACCATGTCTTCAGATTCTGAAGACAAAGCCAGGAACCAAGTTAGTATCCGCTTTCTTCGTAATTGTAGTGCCAGATTGTGACATGGGAGCAGACGGAACATTCGTATTCGCTGATTCTGGTCTTGAGCAGAACCCAGATCCGGAGAAATTGGCTGCAATCGCTCTTTCTTCCGCAGATTCATTCAAACTACTGACAGGCAAAGAGCCAGTTGTTGCAATGCTTTCTCACTCTACAAAGGGAAGTGCAAAGCATCCTGACGTTGACAAAGTAGTAGAAGCAACACGTATCGCAAAAGAGAATGCACCAGAAGGATTACTGCTTGATGGCGAATTCCAGTTAGATGCAGCAATCGTTCCGGAAGTAGGTGCTTCTAAAGCTCCGGGAAGCCCGGTAGCAGGAAAAGCAAACGTACTCGTATTCCCTGACTTGGATGCAGGTAATATCGGATATAAGCTTGCTCAGAGACTTGGTAAAGCAGAAGCATACGGACCACTGACTCAGGGTATCGCAGCACCTGTTAATGACCTGTCCCGTGGATGCAGCGCTAAGGATATCGAAGGCGTTGTAGCAATCACAGCAGTTCAGTGTATGTCTGAAAACTAATCACTTGGAAAAGAGAGGTAAATAAAATGAATGTATTAGTTATTAACTGTGGAAGTTCATCCCTGAAATTCCAATTAATCAATTCTGAGTCTGAGCAGGTTCTGGCAAAAGGTCTCTGTGAAAGAATCGGAATTGACGGAAGCCTGACATATCAGCCAGCAGGCGGCGAGAAGGTAAAATCAGACAAAACTATGCCAACACATACAGAAGCAATCCAGTTCGTAATCGATGCTTTAACAGATGCCGAGACAGGTGTCGTTAAGAGCCTTGACGAGATTGGTGCAGTTGGACACCGTGTCGTACATGGCGGCGAGAAATTCGCAAGTTCTGTTGTAATCACAGATGAAGTTAAGGCAGCCATCGAAGAGTGTAATGACCTTGCACCACTTCACAATCCTGCAAACTTAATCGGTATCAACGCATGCCAGGAATTAATGCCAGGAACACCGATGGTAGCCGTATTCGATACCGCATTCCATCAGACAATGCCTGAAAAAGCGTATATGTATGGTCTTCCATATGAATATTATGAGAAATACAAAGTGAGAAGATATGGCTTCCATGGTACAAGCCATAGTTTCGTATCCAAGAGAGCAGCTGAACTTGCAGGAAAGCCATACGATCAGTTGAAGACAATCGTATGCCACCTTGGAAATGGTGCAAGTATCTGTGCAGTTGAGAATGGAAAATCCGTAGACACATCTATGGGCCTGACACCTTTGGAAGGTCTTGTAATGGGAACACGTTCCGGTGATATTGATCCTGCAATCTTAGAGTTCATCGCTAAGAAAGAGGATCTGGATATTGCAGGTCTTATGAATATGCTGAATAAGAAGTCTGGCGTATACGGACTTTCTAATAACTTATCCAGTGACTTCCGCGACCTGTGTGCAGGCGCAGAGGCTGGCAATGGTCCGGCGAAGATCGCTCTTGATGTATTCGGCTATCGTGTAGCAAAATACGTTGGAAGTTATGTGGCTGCTATGAATGGTGTTGATGTAATTGCATTTACAGCAGGTATCGGAGAGAACGATGGCGGTATTCGCGAACAGGTTGTAGAGCACCTTGGATATCTTGGAATCGAGATCGACAAAGAAGCAAACAGCAAACGTGGCGAAGAGATTGTAATCTCTACTCCGGATTCTAAAGTTAAGGTTATGGTAATTCCTACAAACGAAGAATTGGCAATCGCTCGTGAGACAGTTGCGTTAGTTTAAAAGATATAAGCAATCATAAAGATATGTTTTGTTTACACCCTCCCGCATATGCAGGAGGGTGTAAAACTATCCCCGTATAAGGTTCGAAAGATGTGTGTAGTATCCTGCGCAAGAGGATGCAATAAGAGGTTACATAAGAGGTTACATAAGAGGTTACATAAGACCTGGAAAAATTTGAATTATAGGTTGACAAAACACTTTTACATGATATAATAGTTAAGGTATGAATAGGGGTGACTTTATGTTAATAGACCTATCCAATGTTCTATCTGAACCACATAAATCTTTGGATGAGATGGTTCCATGTACTTTGGAAGTTTTTAAAGTAAAGTTTGGCACATATCCGGTGTTATCAAAAGACGATGTTCATATTACTGTAGAGTATATTAAGGATAGACAGATTGAGATACACGGATCATGCAAACTGACGATTGAGATTCCATGTGACCGCTGTTTGGACGCGGTTCCTACAGAGTTTAATCTGGACTTTATAAAAAAAGTTATGGTTTCGGATTCCGGTGAAGAGATGGTGGAGTCAGATGAATTAGACGAATCCAATTATATTGACGGATATACTCTTGATGTGGATAAGCTTATCTGCAACGAGGTACTAATAGGGTGGCCGACGAAGATTCTGTGTAGCGAAGACTGTAAGGGAATTTGCAACGTATGTGGTCAAAACCTGAATCAAGGAACTTGTAACTGTGAAGATACAAGTCTTGACCCTAGAATGTCAGTTATCCGCGATGTTTTTAAGAATTTTAAGGAGGTGTAACCTATGTCAATTTGTCCAAAGAATAAATCTTCTAAAGCAAGAAGAGACAAAAGAAGAGCTAATTGGAAAATGAGCGCTCCAAACCTGGTAAAATGCAGCAAATGTGGCGAATTAATGATGCCTCACAGAGTATGCAAGGCTTGCGGCAGCTACAACAAAAAAGAAATCATTCCTCAGGACTAATGTTTGAGGTGAAGAGGATTCCTGAACAGGGAATCCTTTTTTTATTACAATAATCAGATAGAGGTTATGTATTTTCTAAATATAAATCATTGATTTTTACAGCAATGTCTAGTAGAATTAGTCTAGTAATGCTAGGAGGAATACAGATGTCAGAAATTACGTATATAGCCCTGGATGCAATGGGCGGGGACAATGCCCCGATCGAGATGGTCAAGGGAGCAGTCGATGCAATCGAAAAAGAGCCTTCGATGAAAGTGTTCCTGGTCGGACAGGAGACCGTCATTGAAAAGGAATTGGCAAAGTATCAATATAACAAATCGCAGATTGAAGTTGTCAATGCAATGGAAGTGATTGAGACAGCAGAACCACCGGTGAATGCCATCCGCAAAAAGAAGGATTCTTCTATCGTAGTAGGTATGAAGATGGTGAAAGAAGGCAAGGCAGATGCTTTCGTATCCGCTGGAAGTTCCGGTGCGATTCTGGTTGGCGGTCAGGTCTTGGTTGGAAGAATCAAGGGAGTGGAGCGCCCACCGCTCGCGTCACTGATTCCAACGGAGAAGGGGGTATCTCTTTTACTGGATTGTGGTGCGAATGTAGATGCCCGTGCATCTCATCTGGTTCAGTTTGCCAAGATGGGTTCTATCTATATGGAGCATGTCCTTGGCGTTCAGAAGCCGAAGGTTGGAATTGTTAATATTGGAGCAGAGGAAGAAAAGGGCAATGCACTTGTCAAAGAGACATTCCCACTTCTGAAGGAACAGAGCGATATCAACTTTGTAGGAAGTGTAGAGGCAAGGGAGATTCCTCACGGACAGGTGGATGTGGTAGTCTGTGAAGCATTTTCAGGAAATATTATTCTGAAATTGTACGAAGGCGTAGGTGCAGTTCTGATCAAGAAAGTAAAAGAAGGATTGATGTCTACTTTAAGAAGCAAGATTGGTGCTTTGTTGATCAAGCCTGCATTAAAAGCGACACTTAAGACCTTTGATGCCAGTGAATATGGCGGGGCGCCGCTTCTGGGTCTGAACGGTCTGGTCGTGAAGACTCATGGAAGTGCCAAAGCCAAAGAGGTGAGCAACACATTGATTCAATGTGTAACTTTCAAGAGACAGAAGATTAACGAGAAGATCAAAGAGTGTATTCAATCGGATGCAGTATCCGCTGAATAAAGAGAAAAATTAAGCAAGAGAAAAGGAGAAATGGTATGGAATTTGAAAAATTAAAGGAAATCATTGCAGAAGTATTGAACGTAAATGCAGATGAAATTACGCTGGAAACGACATTCGTGGATGATCTGGGCGCAGATTCTTTGGATGTCTTCCAGATTATTATGGGAATAGAAGAGACATATGATATTGAGATTGATAACGAAGAGGCAGAGAAGATCGTAACAGTAGGTGACGCTGTTGAGCAGATCAAGAATGCAACTAATAACTAGGCGATAGAAGATGAAAAAGCCCGGTAGGGCTTTTTCGTTTTGTTGCCAGACATGCGTGAAAAGATCCGGTGGATCTTTTCTAAGTGGAGCAGATTATGGGACAGGATTTAAGAATATTAGAAAAAAATATCGGTTATAAGTTCAATGATTTTCAATTGCTGAAAAAAGCTATGATTCATAGTTCTTATGCGAATGAGATGCATCTTCCCAAATACGAATGTAATGAGCGTCTGGAATTCCTTGGTGATGCAGTATTAGAATTGGTTTCCAGCGAATTTCTATTCTATGAGAACAAAAGGATGCCGGAAGGCGAACTTACAAAGACAAGAGCCAGTATGGTATGTGAACAGTCGCTGGCCTTCTGTGCAAAGGATCTGAATCTGGGTGATTATCTTCTGCTTGGAAAGGGAGAGGATGCTACGGGAGGAAGAAAGAGGAATTCCATTACATCAGATGCAATGGAGGCATTGATAGGCGCAATTTATATGGATGGTGGTTTTGCTAATGCAAAAGAGTTCATTCATCGTTTTATTCTGAAGGATCTTGAGAATAAGAAACTCTTTTTTGATAGCAAGACTATCCTGCAGGAGATTGTCCAGGCACATTTTAAAGCACCAATCTCTTACCGACTGACCGGTGAGGAGGGACCAGACCATGACAAATCATTTCATGTAGCAGTATATATTGGAGAAGAGGAGTATGGGCTTGGAACCGGACGCACGAAAAAAGCGGCGGAACAGGTAGCAGCGTATCAGAGTATTCTGAAACTGCATAAGAAGAACATAAAGTAGGTGTAGAATGTATCTAAAAAGCATAGAAGTGCAAGGGTTTAAATCATTTGCACATAAGATAAAATTTGACTTTCATAATGGAATTACGGGAATCGTAGGCCCTAATGGAAGCGGGAAGAGTAATGTCGCAGATGCAGTTCGCTGGGTATTAGGTGAACAGAGAGTGAAGCAGCTTCGCGGTGGCAGTATGCAGGATGTGATCTTCTCAGGTACAGAGAACCGTAAGCCGCTTAGTTATGCTTCGGTTGCAATTACACTGGATAACTCGGATCACCAGCTTCCGATTGATTATGAAGAGGTAACGGTTGCGCGAAAATTATACCGATCAGGTGAAAGCGAATATCTGATCAATGGAAGCGCCTGCCGTCTGAAGGATGTGAATGAACTTTTCTACGACACTGGTATTGGCAAGGAAGGTTATTCGATTATCGGACAGGGACAGATTGACAAGATTCTTAGTGGCAAACCGGAAGAACGAAGAGAATTGTTCGACGAGGCTGCCGGAATTGTGAAGTTCAAGCGCCGGAAGAATATGTCGGTGAAGAAATTAGAAGAAGAGCGGCAGAATCTCCTGCGTGTCGATGATATTCTTGCGGAATTAGAAAAACAGGTAGGACCTCTGGAGCGGCAATCTGAGACTGCAAAGGAATATCTGAAGAAAAAAGAACAGTTGAAGACGTATGATATCAATATGTTCCTGCTTGAGACGGAGCGCTTGCAGGAGCAGATCCGCAGTGTGGATGAGAAACTTGATATGACCAAAGCGGAATTAGAGGACGCCAGCCAGCAGTATGATGCCATGAAAACGGAATACGAAGCGGTAGAAGAACAGGTTGATACCATTGATGCTTCGATTGAGAAGTCAAAAAGCCAGTTGAATGAGACCAACATGCTCAAGCAGCAGTTGGAGAATCAGATAGAACTTTTAAAAGAGCAGATTCATAGTATGCAGATGAATGATGCGCATTATGATCAGCGTGCAAGGACGATTGATTCGGAGATCAGTGTACGCAAAGGACAACTTCAGGAACTGAAAACTGAGCAGGAAATCATTCAAAAAGAAATTGATGAGCAGACAGCGCTTGAGAATCAGGCAAAAGCGGAATTAATCGAGGTACAGTCACGAATTGCTGCGATCACGGCATCTGTTGACCAGAAGAAAAATGATATTATCGAATTGCTGAATAATCGTGCTTCTACCAAGGCAAAGATTCAGAAATATGATACTATGCTGGAACAGATCCAGGTAAGAAAAGCCGGAATGAACAGGCAGATTCTGGAAGCCGAGACAGAAGTGCGCGAGCAGAGCGAGAAGTTGGAAGGATATCAGCAGGAGTTAAAAGAGATATCTAGTCAGATCATAGAATTATCCGAAGAAAATAGCCAGTATGAGGCTAAGATTGCCGGACTACAAGAACGTCTTGCAAAACAGACTGAGCAGTTCAGAATCGGGCAGACTGCATACCATCGAGAGCAATCCCGTCTGGAATCATTGAAGAACATTACGGAACGGTATGATGGATATGGAAACAGTATCCGTAAAGTTATGGACAATAAGGAGCATGAAAAAGGGCTTCTGGGTGTTGTTGCTGATATTATAAAAGTAGATAAGAATTATGAGATTGCAGTTGAAACGGCACTGGGCGGCAATATACAGAATATTGTGACGGCAGATGAAGAGACGGCAAAGCGGATGATCCAGTTTTTAAAGAAGAATAAGTTTGGACGAGCCACATTCCTGCCTCTTACGAGTATCCGTGCTAATTCAGGCATTGGAAGATCTGAGGCTTTGAGAGAACCCGGAGTAGTCGGTGCAGCGAATACATTGGTTCGGGTAGAAGCAAGATACCAGACCCTGGCAGATTATCTTCTGGGAAGAACTCTGGTTGTTGATCATATTGATCATGCAACTATGATTGCGAAAAAATATAAACAATCCTTACGTATTGTAACTCTGGAAGGTGAATTAATTAATCCGGGCGGTTCCATGACAGGCGGAGCGTTCAAGAATTCCAGTAATCTACTAAGTAGACGACGGGAAATCGAAGAGTTCGAGAAGACGGTAAAGCAGTTAAAACGTGAGATGGATGAGATGGAAGCATCCTCAGAACTCTTAAGAAAAGAACGTGCCGGTTATTATGAGAAGATGGATGAGATCAGTAATAAACTCCAGAAATCTTATGTCATCCAGAATACAGCGAAGATGAACGCAGATCAGGCGGCATCCAGAATTAAAAATGCACAGGAGACCTCGGAGAATACCAGGATTGAGGCAGAAAAACTGGATGCACAGATTACGGATATTATTGACAATCAGGAATCGATCAACGTAGAACTGGATACTTCCGAGAGTCTGGAGCAAGAATTGACCGGGCAGATCGAGAAGGAACAAAAAGTGCTGGATGCGGAGCATGAAGAGGAGTCTAGAAAGTTAAAAAGAACAGAAGAGATCCATCTGGCAAGCGCAAGCCAGGAGCAGAAATATACATTCGTAATAGAGAATGTCAACCGTATTCAGGAAGAGATTGAAAAATTCCAATTGGAATTAAAAGAATTGGAAGTCAGCAAGGGTGGGACTTCTAAAGAAATTGAAGAGAAAGAGAAGCAGATTGCTGATCTAAGGCAAACCATTGAGAATTCCAAGGAACTTTTTGAAGAGATTCAGATTGAGATAGAGAAATTCAAAAAAGAGCGCGAAGAACTGAACCTGAAACATAAAGTATTTCTTCAGAAACGGGAAGACACTTCGAAGCACATGTCTGATCTGGACAAAGAAATCTTTCGTCTGGAAAGCCAGAAGGAGAATTACGAGGCGGCTTCCGAGAAGCAGATTAACTATATGTGGGAGGAATACGAGATTACTTATATCCGTGCAAAAGAACTAAGAGATGCGAACCTTACAGATCTTGCGAAGATGAAGAAGCGGATACAGGAATTAAAAGGCGAGATACGTTCTCTTGGCAATGTCAATGTCAATGCGATTGAAGAGTATAAAAGGGTATCCGAACGATACGACTTCCTGAAAGGACAGCATGATGATCTGGTAGAAGCGGAGGCAACGCTGGAACAGATTATTGAAGAACTGGATGCAGCCATGCGTAAGCAGTTCCAGGAGCAGTTTGCGCGAATTGCAAGTGAATTCGATACGGTATTCAAAGAATTATTCGGCGGTGGCAAAGGAACACTGGAATTGATGGAGGATGAAGACATTCTTGAGGCAGGTATCCGTATTATCGCTCAGCCACCAGGAAAGAAGCTGCAGAATATGATGCAGTTATCCGGTGGCGAGAAAGCATTGACTGCGATTGCACTGTTATTTGCCATCCAGAATCTGAAGCCATCACCATTCTGTCTGCTGGATGAGATTGAGGCAGCGTTGGATGATAATAATGTTGTGAGATTTGCAGGTTACCTGCATAAATTGACGAAGAACACGCAGTTTATCGTAATCACTCACAGAAGGGGAACCATGACGGCTGCAGACAGACTGTATGGTATTACTATGCAGGAGAAAGGTGTATCAACATTGGTATCCGTGAGTCTATTGGAGGATGAATTAGATCAGTAAATCATGTATTATGAAGAGGTAGGAGAGAAGAAGTATGGCAGAAGAGCAGAAGGAAAATGTAGGCTTTTTTAGACGCTTAGTGTCGGGACTTACTAAGACGAGAGATAATATTGTGTCCGGTATGGACAGTATATTTAATGGTTTTTCTCATATTGACGATGACTTCTATGAAGAGTTGGAGGAAGTCTTAATTATGGGCGATCTGGGTGTACAGGCAACGTATGACATTCTGGATGACCTGAAAACAAAAGTAAAAGAGCAGCATATCAAGGAGCCTGTTCAATGCAGACAGATCCTGATTGACAGTATTAAAGAGCAGATGGATGTCGGAGAGACCGCTTATGAATTCGAAGAAAAGATATCGGTTGTTATGGTTATCGGAGTCAACGGAGTTGGGAAGACGACTACGATCGGTAAACTGGCAGGGAAACTTCGGGCGCAGAATAAGAAGGTTGTTCTTGCTGCAGCGGATACTTTCCGCGCGGCTGCCGGTGAGCAGCTGAAAGAATGGGCGAATCGTGCCCAGGCAGAATTGATTGGCGGTCAGGAAGGATCTGACCCGGCATCTGTAGTCTATGATGCGGTTGCGGCTGCAAAAGCGAGGCATGCGGATGTATTGTTGTGTGATACAGCCGGAAGGCTTCATAACAAGAAGAACCTGATGGAAGAATTAAGAAAGATGAATCGCATTATTGACCGCGAGTACCCGGAAGCATTTCGTGAGACGCTGGTGGTACTGGATGCCACAACCGGACAGAATGCATTGCAGCAGGCAAAAGAGTTCAATGAAGTTGCAGATATTACCGGAATTATCCTGACGAAAATGGATGGAACTGCTAAAGGAGGAATCGCTGTAGCGATACAGGCAGAACTTGGAATACCGGTCAAATATATCGGAGTTGGTGAGACGATTGATGATCTGCAGAAATTCGATGCAGATACATTCGTTAATGCTTTGTTCTCATCGGAACAAACTGAAGAAGAGTAAGAGTAGTATAGAAAATGAAGGAGGAAAAATCATGCTGACATTAGAAAAATTTGAAGAAGCAAGTGAACTTGTAAAAAAAGTGACAAACCCGACCAAATTAGTTTATAGTGAATATCTAAGCGAAGAGACTGGCGGAAGAATCTATCTGAAGCCAGAGAATATGCAGTATACAGGCGCGTACAAAGTCCGTGGCGCTTACTATAAGATTAGTACAATGAATGAAGAAGCACGTGAAAAAGGCTTGATTACTGCATCAGCAGGCAATCATGCACAAGGAGTTGCATATGCGGCACAGAAGTTCGGATGCAAGGCAATCATTGTGATGCCGACTGTTACGCCGCTGATTAAAGTAAATCGCACGAAAAGTTATGGAGCAGAAGTCATATTATACGGTGATGTTTATGATGATGCATGTGAATATGCAATGAAACTAGCTGAAGAGGAAGGATATACTTTTGTACATCCTTTTGATGACCTGGATATCGCAACCGGACAGGGCAGCATTGCAATGGAAATTGTACAGGAACTCCCAACGGTTGATTATATCCTGGCACCTGTTGGAGGCGGCGGCCTGATTACCGGTGTGGCTACGCTTGCCAAGATGCTGAATCCAAAGATCAAAGTAATCGGCGTAGAGCCTTCTCAGGCAGCCAGTATGACAGCAGCATTAGAGACAGGAGAACCAGTAACGTTGCCGAGTGCAAATACTATTGCCGATGGTACAGCAGTAAAACGTGTTGGAGAGAAGATATTCCCTTATGCACAGGAGAATATTGACCGTGTATTAACTGTAGAAGATGATGAGTTGATCGGTGTCTTCCTGGATATGGTAGAAAATCATAAGATGGTTGTAGAGAATTCCGGTCTTCTGACAGTTGCTGCCCTAAAGCAACTCGACTTGAAAGGTAAAAAAGCAGTTGCTATCTTAAGCGGCGGCAACATGGATGTTATTACAATGTCCTCTATCGTACAGCATGGACTGATTCAGAGAGACAGAATCTTCTCTGTATCCGTACTGCTTCCGGATAAACCGGGTGAATTGGTACGTGTAGCCGCTACGATTGCAGATGCACAGGGTAACGTTATCAAACTGGAACACAACCAGTTCGTCAGCACCAACCGTAATGCGGCAGTGGAACTTCGTATTACCATGGAAGCATTTGGAACGGAGCATAAGCATGAGATCCTGAAGGCTTTGGAGGATGAGGGATTCCGGCCTAGGGAGATTGGGGCGAAGTTGTATTAGATGGGAATTTAGTGGAGAAAAGTAGATTCTTGGAAAGCGTACGGTGAGGCAGCAGAAGATGGCTGGCTCTGGGA
>NZ_JBNPMC010000047.1:0-26799 GCF_050313795.1 Bariatricus sp. SGI.154 | reverse complement strand
ATGGCAACATATGGAGCTGACTGCTACTAATCGGTCGAGGGCATGACCAAGCAAGGTGATAGGTAAGTGGATGAAGAGTATTTCTTATATGCAGTTTTCAGGGTACATGGAAAAAGCCCTTGCAAAAGCATTTGTAAAGGGCTATAATTGAATAGTGGTATTCCTCGATAGCTCAATGGTAGAGCACACGGCTGTTAACCGTGGGGTTGTTGGTTCGAGCCCAACTCGGGGAGTTGGAAGAAGACCTGTAGACTTGATTGTTTACAGGTTTTATTTATATTGAATCATATAAAAAAGTATGTTATATTGGTCAGGCGATGGATATGTTTGAAAGGTGACTAAAATGATAGATATATACCTATGTGAAGATGAAGAGATACAACTATTGTATTTTAAGAAAATCCTGGAAGAATATCTGGAGGCGACGCACGTAGATGCAAGAATCGTATCAGCAAGGATGAATCCAGAACAGATTGTTGCTGATATACGAGAGCATGAGTCTAATCTGGCACTGTTTTTTATCGATATCCAGTTAAAGGGCTGTTCGATGGATGGCTTCGGTCTTGCAAGGAAACTGAAGAAAATGAATCGAGAGTACTATCTGGTTTATCTGACATCACATGAAGAACTGGCATACAAAGTATTCGAATATGAACTGGGAGTCCTGGATTATATAGTAAAAAGTCCCCGGCATTTCTTGTCCAATAATATAAGTGACGGTTTAAAAGCAAGACTTAATAATATATTTGGGAAGATTGAGAAGCAGACAAGACAGGAGAAAAAGGAGACACTTGTTATCGAGTGTGGCAGCCGCCTTGTCGAAGTGATTGTCGAAGATATTATATTGATACAGGCAATAAAAGGAAAGCATCAGATCGAGATCTATACGGCATACCAGACTATGAATGTCCGGCAATCGTTAAAGGATCTGTATGAGATGTTGAATGATGATTTCTTATATATTAATAAATCATGTATCGTCCAAAAAAGTATGATCAGAGAGGTTGATAAGAAAAACCGGATCGTAATGCTGAAAGGTGGGTATCAGATGGAGATATCTTACCGTATCATGAAGAGTATCAATAACATCTTATAGGAGCAAAAGATGGGGAGAGATTTATCCAGAGTTCAAAAAGTGGATATAATTATGGGACTATTGACGCTTATCTATTTCTTATTTCCATGGATGAGGTACGGAGAATCCCAATGTAATATCCTTCTGTATCTGATTCAATATATTAGAGCAGGCAATCCTGTGGAAATATATAGACAGGTGTTCTTTGCAGGGATAGAAAATGAGCCGTATATGTTGGATGTGACTGCACGATGGTTCGTGGGAGCATGTATGGTCGTTGTAGTTATGCAGGTGCTGGATTTGTTTTATCTATTTGATGCGATAAGAGGGAGAAGCCTAACAAGAATCCCGAAAGTTCTTACGTTAGTAATGATGCTAGCTATCCTATCGATGATCAGGGCGATATGGTTTTTGGGTAATGTTCACGATAAGGATTGGACGAGCGCGGTACCGAATATCATTTTTTTACGTTTGGCACTAGTCATAGTATTAGATGGAGTTTGGCTGATTTTGGGATTGGCTGCGAAGGAATTAGATGAAGTATCCCTACAGCTGAAGGAGGAAAAGAGAAAATCAGAGATTCGCCAGCAGGAGATATTGGAAAGTTATATTGGGAATTTGGAGCAAATGTTGGATGAGATGAGAGCATTCCAGCATGATTATAAGAATATATTATCAACTATGGCGGGATTCATTCGGGAGAACCAGATGGAGGAACTGCGAGACTTCTTTTATACGAATATTAAACTGCCAACGGGAGATAAAAATGAACAGAAGGAGGCGTGGAAGTATCTTAAGAATATCTATCCAATGGAGATAAAGGGATTCCTGTATGAGAAGTTATTATCGATCTTGACACGTAATCTTAGAATACAGGTGCATATTTCTGAGAATCTTAATGTAACTTATAGCGCTATGGAAGATCTGATCCGGATTGTGGGAATTTATATAGATAATGCGGTAGAAGAGGCTGAGAAACTAGAAGATGGGGAGGTTGATATTACCATCATCGAGACTTCTAAGGGCGTTTTGTTCTGTATAGAGAATAATTATGGTGTGAGACCGGACATTGTGAAGATGGTAGAAAAAGGATATTCTACGAAAGGTGAGGAAAGGGGATTCAACTTTTCAATGGGCTGAATGCAATCTTGCTGAATGCAATCCTTCCATTGGGGCTTATTTCTGTTTTTATCATCGTTATCTTGTCCTTCTATTACTTAAGATGCAGGGCTAAAAACTATGGGATTTTTTTGACACTGGGAATGCGGAAGAAGACGTTACAATATTTTATCGCACTGGAATTCGTGTCATTGCTCTTGATTACTTTGGTGCTTGGAGGGTGTCTGGGAACAGGGGCTTTATATCTGTTTTCTAAGAAATCAGAAGAACTTTTAGGGGTAAATATCGGTCTGTCGGAGGTTGGGGTTGTTGCGTATCTTAAATCCATAGGTACGATTTTATTAATTTATCTAATATCGTTCATGGCTGCCAGGGATATATTTGTTGATTTTAATATAGGGAAATCTACAGATCTTAAGGCTATTCGTGAAAAGATGCCGGTACGGTGGCGGAAAGGTCTGATGATGATTGGAATTCTGATCTGTATTTATACCATCAATGAGTATCAGCAGCTTCGGAATTTTGAGAGTGTCGTTTTGCTACTATTATTCTTCGCGGGAATTTTTATGGTTCTGCGTTATGGGATGGCAGAGTACCTGATAAAAGAAAGAAGAGGGAGGAACTATCTTAAGAAACTGCTGATACATAACCAGTTGTTTCATAGATCGAGAACAAGTGCCGGATATATCTATGCTCTGACAGTGATTGAGTTCTGCGTATTATTCTATTTTTCATTTCAGATGATATCTGCCGGAATAGCGGAAGATGAAGATGTGCTGTATCCTTATGATATTGTATGTATTGCAGACGATGGGGATGAAGATATTCTTAGTGGACTTCAAGAAAAATATGAGACGGAAATGGATACTTACCCGATGCTGAGGGTATCGAATTATGATTCCACAGAGCGCAGAGAAGGGATTTCGGAGCCCGATCCGCCTCAAGGACAGCATATCGGTATCTCGGAGAGTACTTACCATGCGCTAAAGAAGAAGTTGGATTCATCTTATCAGGCTGCATCGCTTGGACTAGATGCAGAAGGAGAGAATATCTATGTCGTTCATCAGCAGGACAAATCGGTGAAAGCACAGCCGCTAGACTATTATCAGGTATCTGCCAGAGAGCCGCTGATACACATAGGACAGCCTTGCGAATATGTGGATGCCATACATGCGAAGCGAAAGGATGTGGGATATTATTATAAGAATATTGTTGGAGAAGAGATTGGAAGTGTCACAGGTGTATTCCGTCAGGGATTACGGGAGAATCTAGTTGTCTTTTCTGATGCATATTTTGCACAGGCACAGGAAATATGGAAGATGACGAATATCTGGACAGGAGAGCCGATTCCGGAAGAGGAAAGGATACCAGATGTTACCATCCGCCAGGGACCGACAAAACTGGTGTTAATCAATGCTGATCAGGAAGAGATTGCGGATATTGTATCGGACTTAGCAGAATTCAGGGAACGGCATGTCTATGATGAGGCATATGATGCATCGGTATTGTGCTATTATACGAAGCAGGATGCCATTAAGGATCTGAGAACGGAACGGGTTATGAAGATTGCTATGAATCTGTTGGTGATGATCGCATTTTCCGTCATCTATATAGTGCTGGTGGGGATCAGGATGCTGACAGAGATGGAGAATAATCAGAGAAGAGCCAGATTCCTTGAGTGTATGGGGATGCGCAGGAAAGAAAGGATTGGGATTATCAGAAGAGAACTGCTTTGCTATTATTATGTTCTACCGATGGTATTGGCTATGATTTTCGCTTTGCTTTATACAGGGGCAGTTTTCTGCGCAAGACTCTATCAACCGGATGATATCCATAATTACATTAGGATTATGGCTCCTTTATGGGGAATATGTATCAGTGTCAGTGGAGTAGTTATCTGGTGCCTTGTAACGATATACGTGTATAAAGTGGAGGGAAAAGATGAGCGAAAATAATATGAATGAATATGTAATTAAGGTAGAAGGACTTTATAGAAATTATCCGAAATCTGGCACGGGAGAAGAAAAATCAGAGGATATTAAAGTATTAAAAGGGCTGGATTTTACCGTGGAAAAACAGGAATTTGTCGGGATTATGGGCAAATCCGGCTGTGGTAAGACGACGCTGTTAAAGGTTCTGGGACTTATTGACCAGCCGACCAAGGGAAAGGTATATTTTTGTGGGAAAGATACGGAACAGTTGTAGAGTGACGAATTGGCAGATATCCGCAGAAGGGAGATTGGTTTCGTATTCCAGGACTTCTACCTGATGGACAGTCTGTCTGTGAAGGAGAATATTATGCTGCCAATGGTATTGGATAAGAAGAACTCACAGGCGTGTATGGAAAAAGGAGAGGAATATGCTGCTCATTTTGGACTGAGCCATCTGCTGAATAAGTATCCTTATGAATTATCAGGAGGCGAAAAACAGAGAGTGGCGATCAGCAGGGCGCTAATTAATAATCCGGATCTGATTCTTGCGGATGAGCCTACAGGGAATTTGGATTCCAAGTCAGGCAAGATTGTAGTGGATGCACTGGAGGAAGTGAATGAGAGGATGGCAAAGACAATCGTTATGGTTACTCATGATCCACAGGTGGCAAGCAGCTGTAAGCGGATTATTTTCCTGAAGGATGGCGTGATACTGGAAGATCTCAGAAGAAAAGGCAGCAAGGAGGAGTTTTATACGGAGATATTGGCAAGAATGAAAGAATTATAATAATTGTGGACCTTTGATAAATGCTATATAATTGAAGTTAAGTAATTAGCAGGAATCGAAGGAGAAGCAGAAAGTGAGAAAGAATTTATCCAAAAGCCAAAAGTTTGATATTATCATGGGAGCGTTGATGCTAGTTGATTTTTTCCTGCCCTGGATCAATTGTGGAGAATATCGGTGTAGTGTTGCGGGATATCTGTTCGAATGCCTCAAAACAGGCAATTATGTAGATTCATATAGGAAGTTAATATTAGTGGAAATAGAAAATATCCTGCCAAAGTTGGAAAATGCCGCATTGTGGTTTGTGGCAGTATGCATTTTTATTGTGATGATACATATATTAGGTATGATTTATGCGTTTGTTGCTATGAAGGGAAGATGTTTTACAAGAATTCCAATGATGGGGGCAGTGGTAATGCTTGCATTCGTTATCATGACGTTTCACGATATATGGATGGAGGAATCAGATGCTTATTATGCGCTTTATACTGCTTATAGCATGAACCCGGTCAGTGTGATACCTTCTAATGTAGACGGATATCTAGTACTGATTATCATGTTTGAGGGCGTCTGGATGCTTGGAAGTAAGATCGCGGATATGTCGGATGAAACGGTGCGCCTGATGGAAGAAGAGAAGAGGAAATCTGAGATTCGCCAGCAGGAAATACTGGAAAGTTATATTGGCAATTTGGAGCAAATGGTGGATGAGATGAGAGCATTCCAGCATGATTATAAGAATATATTATCGACTATGGCGGGATTCATCCGGGAGAACCAGATGGAGGAATTGCGAGACTTCTTCTATACGAATATCAAACTGCCGGCGGGGGATAAAAATGAACAGAGAGAGGCATGGAAGTATCTGAAGAATATCTATCCAATGGAGTTAAAAGGATTCCTGTATGAGAAGTTATTATCGATCTTGACGCGTAATCTTAGAATACAGGTGCATATTTCTGAGAATCTTAATGTAACATATAGCGCTATGGAAGACCTGATCCGGATTGTAGGAATCTATATAGATAATGCGGTAGAAGAGGCTGAGCAGTTGGAAGACGGAGAGGTTGATATTACAATTGTTGAGACTTCGAAGGGAGTTCTGTTCTGTGTGGAGAATAATTTTGCTGTCAGACCGGATATTGCGAAGATGGTGCAAAAGGGATATTCTACGAAAGGGGAAGGAAGAGGATTCGGGCTGTATTGGGCGGAGAAGATATTGGAAAGGCATGCAGATATGATGCATGAACTGCATATTACGGAGGAGAAGATACTTCAGCAGATTGAAATCATCAAATAAGAGACGGTTATTCATTTTTTTGTGGTTAAATAATCAAGAAACAATCAAGAACATTGAAAAATAGGACGGATTCTAGTATACTTATAAAAAATAGATCGTGTTCGGTCGCTAATAGAAGGAGAGATAGGAAATGGAATGGAAGAATTTTGACCAGTTGGAGTCATATGGAAAACTGGAAAGCCTTGAGCCAGTAGATATTAAAACAGCCATGGCAGGAGAAAATGGCGCAAAACGTGTGGAAGAATACAGAGTGCCTATGTCAAACGGAATGGTATATAGTTTTGCAGCAAAGAATGTGGATGACAAAGTGTTAGAAGTATTGCAGGAACTTGCTGATGAGGCTGCTCTTACAGAGAAGTATGCAGAATTATATAATGGCGCTGTAATTAATACCGGTGAGAAGAGACTGGTTCTCCACCAGCTGACCCGTGGACAATTGGGCGAGGATGTCATTGCCGATGGAGTAAATAAAAGAGAGTTCTATGTCAGCCAGCAGTCAAGAGCAGCAGAGTTCGCTAATAAGGTACATGCAGGCGAGGTTGTGAATGAGGCAGGCGAGAAGTTTACAACAGCAGTGCAGATCGGTATCGGCGGAAGCGATCTCGGTCCTCGTGCATTATACCTAAGTCTTGAAAACTGGGCGAAGGTGAACAATACCCTTAAGATGGAGGCTAAGTTTATCAGCAACGTTGATCCGGATGACGCTTTGGCAGTTCTTTCGTCGATTGATATAGCGCACACGATCTTTGTATTGGTGTCAAAATCAGGAACAACATTGGAGACTTTGACGAATGAGTCATTTGTTAAAAATGCGATCAAGAATGCGGGGCTGGACCCATCTAAGCATATGGTTGCGGTTACAAGCGAGACTTCACCGCTTGCAGGCAATCCGGATTACCTGGATTCATTCTATATGGATGATTATATCGGCGGAAGATATTCTTCCACATCAGCAGTTGGAGGAGTAATTCTTTCTCTTGCTTTTGGACCGGATGTATATGCCCGTATTCTGAAGGGAGCGGCAGATGAAGATGCGCTGGCAAAGAATACGGATATCAGACAGAATTCTGCAATGCTGGATGCATTGATTGGTGTATATGAGCGTAATTTCCTTGGATACGAGTCAACGGCAGTGCTTCCATATTCCCAGGGATTAAGCAGATTCCCGGCACATTTACAGCAGCTTGATATGGAATCCAATGGTAAGAGTGTGAACCGTTTTGGAGAGGAAGTTTCCTATGCGACAGGACCAGTTATTTTTGGAGAACCTGGTACGAATGGACAGCATTCTTTCTATCAGTTGTTACATCAAGGCACCACGATCGTTCCGTTGCAGTTTGTTGGATTCAAGAATAATCAGATGGGCAATGATATCCCGATTCAGGATACAACAAGCCAGCAGAAACTTAGCGCGAATGTGGCTGCACAGATTATGGCATTTGCTTGTGGCAAAGACGATGAGAATCCGAATAAATATTTCGCGGGCGGCAGACCATCCAGTATCATTGTTGGAGAGCAGCTTGCACCGGAATCACTGGGCGCGCTTCTTGCGCATTTTGAGAACAAGGTTATGTTTCAGGGATTTGTATGGAATCTGAACAGTTTTGATCAGGAAGGGGTACAGTTAGGAAAGGTTCTTGCTAAGAAGGTTCTTGCTAAGGATACTGATGGTGCGCTTACCGCTTACAGTGAGTTGCTGGGAATTTTCTAAAGGAATATGCAGAGAAGATATTGAAAAAGTATGGGGCAGGTTCTTATGGATAAGGCACCTGCCCTTTTGAATGGATTTAGAAGAAGACCGTTCTTTTCATTTTCTATTCTTTGATAGGATAACTGTTTGCAATAGGGATCTATGCCTCGTATCCGTTCGGGTTCTGAGACTGCCAGTTCCAGGTATCTGCACACATTTCATCCAGTCCGCGCTCAGCCCTCCAGCCAAGGACTTTCAGCGCCTTTGATGGATCTGCATAGCACATAGCAATATCACCTGCTCTTCTAGGCTTGATCTCGTATGGAAGATCCTTTCCACATGCTTTGCTGAATGCTTTTACCATATCAAGTACGGAGTATCCAACACCAGTACCAAGATTGATAACATCAAGTCCAGGATTAGTCAGGATGTAGTCGATTGCTTTTACATGACCAATAGCCAGGTCAACTACATGGATGTAATCACGTACGCCTGTACCGTCCGGTGTATCATAGTCATCGCCGAATACGCCTAATTTTTCCAGTTTGCCGACAGCAACCTGAGAGATGTATGGCATCAGATTGTTCGGAATGCCTTTTGGGTCTTCGCCGATACGTCCGCTCTTATGGGCTCCAACTGGGTTAAAGTAACGGAGTAAGATAACGTTCCATTCCGGATCAGATTTCTGTAAGTCGGTCATGATCTGTTCCATCATGGACTTGGTCCATCCGTAAGGATTGGTACACTGTCCTTTCGGGCAGTCTTCTGTGATTGGCATTACTTCAGGGCTTCCGTATACCGTAGCGGAAGAACTGAATACGATACTCTTCACATTAGCATCACGCATTGCATTCATCAGGGTTAATGTTCCTGTGATATTATTCTGATAATATTCCAGAGGCTTGCGAACAGATTCGCCGACTGCCTTTAATGCTGCACAGTGAATTACTGCGTCAATCGATTCTTTTCGGAATAATTCTGCCAGGGCAGCAGCATCGCATACGTCTCCTTCGTAGAAAGCAACCTTTTTCCCGGTCAGTTCTTCTACTCTGTTCAGAGATTCTCTAGAAGAGTTAGAAAGGTTATCAAAGACCGTTACCTCATATCCTTGATTCAGAAGTTCAAGCGCTGTATGGCTGCCGATATATCCGGCACCGCCTGTAATTAAGATGTTTGCCATTGTGGTTCCTCCTTGTATTTATTGCCTTATTAGGGTAATTAAGATATTCTTTGATTATTATGATATTGAAAAATTGCGATAATAGCAATAAGTATAGTGGATAAAAATATAAGAATATTGAGAAAATGCAAAAAAGCAATAAAAAAGAAAAAAAGTGTTGCAAATTAGTGACGGTTGTGGTATTATAAATATCGGTCACCACGGACAACGTGTTGACATAGATGTGGCTCCGTGGTCAAGCGGTTAAGACATCGCCCTTTCACGGCGGTAACACGGGTTCGATTCCCGTCGGAGTCATTTATGCCGATGTGGCTCAATTGGCAGAGCAGCTGATTTGTAATCAGCAGGTTATCGGTTCGAGTCCGATCATCGGCTTAGTCCTATAAGGGACTTTATGATTTTGGACCTTTAGCTCAGTTGGTTAGAGCAATCGGCTCATAACCGATCGGTCCTGGGTTCGAGTCCCCGAAGGTCCATTATCTGGCCCAGTGGCTCAGTTGGTTAGAGCGCCGCCCTGTCACGGCGGAGGTCGAGAGTTCGAGTCTCTTCTGGGTCGCTCGTATCAATAGATACGACGATATAATTTTATATTTGGGATCATAGCTCAGCTGGGAGAGCACCTGCCTTACAAGCAGGGGGTCATAGGTTCGAGCCCTATTGGTCCCATATGCCGCAGTGGCGGAACTGGCAGACGCACAGGACTTAAAATCCTGCGGGACTTATACTCCCGTACCGGTTCGATTCCGGTCTGCGGCATTAGTTAAAAATGGGAGAAACGTTGAATTTACAGCGTTTCTCTTATTTTTTGTTTTAAAATGTTTGAACACCTTTGAACACTTTATGATGAAATACCAAGATTCTGAAAAGCAAGCCTGTCATTCTTCCTCTTATTGACATTCCGCAAGTAATGCAATGTTGTAGCTGTCTCACTATGTCCCATTAAATAACTAAGGGTTGTAAGATTATTTCCGTCAAAAGCTGTTGAAGCATTGTAAAAGCGGATTTTATGACTGGAATGATAAGGAACACCGGCTTCTTTGCAATATTTCTTCAAACGGCGATTAAAGCTGTCTGTTGTCATAATCTCGCCGTTGGGTTCAAAGACATATATTCCATTTGGATTTAATTCCTTTGCTTTGTGAAGAATTTTAAGTGCTTCGTCTGTAAGGAACTGTTTACGGAATCCATGAGAAGTATTTCCTTTCATTTGATTTACTACTTTTACTTTTCGGCTTGAGAATGTTAAATCATCATTCAATGTACGTTCACAGGTCGCCTGTCTGTGAAGATATACAAGCCTGTTATTGTAGTCAATATCTTCCCAACGGATAGCTTTTGTTTCTCCAACACGGATAAACAGATAGAAAGATAACTGTATTGCAAGAGAATATGGCTCTATGATACACCGAAGATAATTTAATAACTTATGCGTATCATCACGGGAAAATACATTGTCACTTTGTACTTCTACTGGCTTATAGGTAAACTGTTTGAAATTCACATCAGAGACAGGATTATGTGATATAATTTCTTCTTCGATCGCATAACTCATTATTCCATTCAAAACAGAACGGGCATTACTGACTCGCTTGTGCGTGAACTGTCGGTCTTTTGTAGCTTCTCTGAAAAAGCGGATAAGCGTGATTGGTTTGATTTCGCCTATCTTCATTTTAACAAGTTCTGTATCTTTGAAAAATCTATTCCATTCAGATACATATTCTTGAATTGTTTTTGCTTTTACGGAAGTATAATCTCTTTTATACAAAAGCCATTCAGCATATAATTCTTCTAGTGTGACATTCTGACGGTTTTCAGCTTTCTGCTTTTCGATATAAAATCTGATGATTTCTTTTTCAAGGTTCTCTTTACTCTTCCTCTTAACAGGACGGCGTTTGTTAGGTTTGGTTTCATCGGGTAAATAAGTACGCCAGCTTTTTTCTGATTCCGAGTAATAAATTTCATATTTGTGATTCTTCAAGATTTTTTTATTTGCCATAATTTTAAAATCTTTGAAGACTTCATCTGTGGTCATGTTAGCACAGGTGGCTAACGTATTCAATAATGTTATATCTGAAAACGTAACGGGATTATCCATAAGATTCCCCCTTTACGCAAGGATTTTCTTTTTTAATTTTGATGTAGATAATACTGCTGTCCTTTAAGCATGAACCAGTAGATAAGAAAGCGTTGGTATCGTAAATTTGCCTTGTGTATTCTTTCTGAAAGACGATATTTTCTTTTTGTAAGTCATGTAAAATGTCTTCGGTCAGCATGACTTTTGTTTCGTGTGGAACTTTCAGATTTTGAGATTTAAAAAAGGCTTTTTTCTTATGTTCTTTCAAATCAAGGTCTTTTCCAAAATACTTGCTAAGATAACGACCTCTGTTTTCTTTGCTGTCTACATCAATGCGATTGATTTTAATAAATCCATGTGACCATAAATTCTGTAATTTTTCTTTTGCTATATACGGAAAATCAAAGAAAATAACATGATAATGGATTGCTCCACGCTTCTGTTTCTCCCACGTTGCAAGGTATTTTAATAACTGGGTTTTGGTATGGTACAAATAATAATTTAATCGCTGGATAAAATACTTAAATTCTCGGTTAGTTATCAGGATTTCCTGAATGTTTTCTTTAAATGTCAGCGTTACAAATTTTGTTTTGTTATCAAAGTTGCAGTCAACAATACGGGCAATATCCCAACGAGCCTGTTCGTAATGCTTCTGCTTGCGTTTTAAACTGTCATATTGCTTATGAGCTGACATTTCATCAAAGTTTTTTCGTTTATTTGTGTCTGTTAAATCAGCCTTTTCTTTTGAGTGAATAAAAATAGGGTTTTCGTAAATATATACTTCTTTTGTAGTAGGAGTTTCAATGATTTTCGTATTGTATGCAAAACACTCTTTTGTTTTGCTCACGAATCTCACCTCATATCCCAATTTTTGTAATGAATGTTCCGATTATTTTCGGAAGATGTTGTTTTATATATCAAGTATAGAGGTCAGCCAGTTCAGCACCTATGACGTTGTCCGGTACTGACTGGCTGACATAGTAGGGAAATTATTTCATTCCCACTTTTCTGATATTGGAAGCTTCTGCTTTGACAGAAAGACGTCCATTATAGAGACTAGCCCAAGTATGTAATCCATCAAATGAGACTGGAATCTGCCCTTTTTGTTCAAGTTCTTCGTTGGTAACAATCGCTGTGTTAGCTTTAATGCCTACTTTGACTTTTTCAAACTTTAATTTTGGAAGAAGAACTGTATAGTAGAATCCTAATTTTTCTTTTGTAGAAAAGTCTACCCAGTCAGAAACTTCTACTAACTGAAATTCCTCTTGCAGTTTGTCTGGATTTAAAATAAAGTCATTTCCTCTAATCATCGTTTCACCTCCTTATAGATATCTGATTATCAGATATTAAGATAATCTTATGATAAAACAAGCATTGCAGAATGTCAATAGAAAATATCTGAATATCCGATAAAAAGATTGACAGAGAAAATTTGATGAAATATAATGTGCTTATAAAGGAGGTTCGCTATGAATAAAATAAAAGAATTGCGGAAAGAAAAGAATATAACCGTTGCGGAACTTGCAAAAGAATTAGGCATTTCACAAAGTATGCTTACGAACTATGAAAATGGAAACGGAACGCCGAGAGATGAATCTATATGGGAAAAATTATCACAGATATTCGGCGTGAGTAAAAGCCACGTTATGGGATTAACTACGGATATTGAAACAGCAAATAAGACAAAACAGTTGAAAGTGGTTGTGGATACATCTCAGCCGATCTCAATACAACCGAAGAATCAGACAGACCTTGATGTATTGATAAAACTGGATTTGATAGACAGTGAAGACATGGAAGAAGTGTCAGAATTTCTTGATAAACTGTTGACACAGGAGAAATATGAGGGACGGAGAGAATCAAACGTTAAATATGTCGTTGAGTAGAAAATGCTTCTCAGCCGACCACTTGCCCAGTCGACCCGCCGCCCTGTTAGGAACCGTCGCACTGGGCATCCTTGCGGAACGTTAGTTAATGGAAAAACACGAACAAGGGAATACTGCAATAAGAGGTATGCCAAGAAAATGTAAAAATCTTGCATACCTTTTTTTGTTGAACATTTTGTGAAATGGAATTATACTGTGTATAATGTGAAACAGACAAATCGTTAAGGAAAAAATCGAAATTGATGCAAACGAAAGGGCAGTTAATGAAAAGTCTCCATACTGCTTTTTCGTTTGCACCACCTTCGATTCTTTCCTTAACGAGTTGTAAAGGAGTGATAAAATGAGATTAAGAGCAATAAATATATTTTCTGCATTTTTAGGAGATTTGGAAAAAACAAAAGAAAGAACAGTTTTGATACGAAAAGAATCTGATTTTTTATATCTTGAATATTACAATGTTGTTAGATATTGTGATAATGATTTTATAAAACAATTAAATGTTGAATGCGATGAAAATGCAAAAGAAATTGCAGTAAGTCTTAAAGCTTCAGATGGTTATTCAGTAATAACAATGCCTTTTAACTTTTCTTTATATCAAACTTTATCAACTGAAGAAAAAAATGTTTTTTGGGTAGAAGAAATTACGAAAGTATTTAATTTTGTATTACCTTTAATGAAGTGTAAATCAGATAAAAAAGTAATTGATTTTATAGATTATTTAAACGAAAAATATAACAATAGATAATTCCAGTTTGTATGCGACAAACGTTTGAACACTTTTTGAACACCGCAACCGTGATGAAGTCTTCAAAGCCCCTTTCTATCAATATTTGAGATTAAGTAAAACGGTTCGATTCCGGTCTGCGGCATTGTAAGACCCTTGATTTTTCAAGGGTTTTTTTTTTCGTGTTGCATTTTGTGTTGCATAGGTTTTCAAAATGTGAGTTCGTCAGACTTGACATTTCTCTTGATTTTTCTTCCATTGCATATCTATATACCGCTTTCAGAACACCGTCATTTCCCCAGCCTCCCCGCTGCATTATATATGCGTCCGGAACTCCTACGGCATGCTGGATGCTTGCCGAGTAATGCCTAAGATCATGAAAGCGAAAGTGGGGCAGACCGGCTTTTTTGAGGATATATTTGAATTTATCGGTAATTTGGTTTGGGTTTAACTTTACAATACGGTCTTTCTTTCCTTTGAACTTTTCTGCTATGAACTCGGGAAAATCTATATATTGGTTTCTAGCATAAGATTTCGGTTCCTTTTCAATCCAAGTGTTGTCAGTGGTTCGTACCATATTCCTATGTACATGGACCAGGGTACCTTGACAACCCGTGGATATTTCGGATAGTCTTGGGTGATAAATGTATCGCTTCAAGGTTTATGGCTTTTTGCACGTCCTCCTGTGTTTTCGTTTAAAGGTTCCATCTTTCTGCGGTATCTCCTCTGTGTGGGAATATACCTGGCAGCGCCAGGATCCGAAAGGTAGTTTCTTTGCGGTTGCCATTATATCAGCCTCCTTTTGGGTAAAAAAATACACCTGTAACATACAGGTGTCAAAGGATTGTGATATACTTGTATGAGGTAAACTATATTGTCCATTTGGCGCTGTATAGTTCTTGTAAGACCGTCTCTGTTGGCGCAGGGGCGGTTCTTGACATTTTAGGTATATTTGGTATAATGTACTTAACAAGGGAGCCGGAAGGTGAGTGCGAGTCACCCGACCCGGCGAAAGTTAATAGTAGCTATAAGAGTATAGCCGTTCCTAAACTTTGACGAGAGCAGGACGGCTATTTCTTATGTGTATAATTCAGAATGGCAATGATCAGTAAAGCAACGCTTACGATTAAGCTTAATTCCTCATATGTACTCATAATAATCACCACCCTCCGTTAGGTTTCGGATTGGGTGAGAACACGTCCCCCGGCTCCCTGGGTAAATATACTATTGTCAAGGTGCGCCCGGCACCGGGGTACCGGGTTTGTCTGGAGCAGAGATAGGGAAGGGCTGTTTTATAATTAGTAACCAATAGCAGCGACCCCATATTCAGCCTGTTCTGCTGTAAAACCTTCATAGACCAACTGATCAATCAACCCTTGCCGAGAAAACGAAGTGAAATCTATATAATCTTGCGCTTTCTTCGCTGCCTGCTCATTCCAATCGGCGCCACAGTTATCGGCGGCATATGTGGCGGCGTCATTTGAATATCCTTCATATTCTAATTGTTCAATTAATCCAGTGTAGGAAAAAGCTGTGTAAGCCAAATAGTCTTTTGCTCTGCTAAGTGCATTTTTTTGTTCCAATGTAGCAGAAGCGACAGCTTGCTGTTTCGCGGCTTCTGCAGCAGCGGCTTCTGCGGCAGCTTTTTCTGCTGCTTCATCAGCTGCTTTCTTTTCGGCAACTATCTCATCTGCTTTATCAATGAGTGCATCGATTTCTTCATCTGGTATAAGAAGATTCATAGCAAATATTAAGTGGAAAATATTCTACGAAAAATAATGGATGTATATAAAAAATTCTATGTCGTTTGTGGTTATTCTGATTATGGAATATTTTCTATGCTGAGTCAATATAAAATAGAATATTTTCAATTTTATTTTACGGGTTGCATTGGAGCGATGGTTGATAGTTACAAGCAGCCTTAAACTACTTTCTTAAGGTGGATAGTCATTGGAGCGGCCGCTCCCATCCAATAAGAGAAAGCGACTACTTTGTATTCGATACGCTGATATTTACGAGCGAGATCAGAGGAAGTAATCATTCGGTAAAATCTTATGGTTATCAACTCCTTTCGGAGGACGATTTGCAACCTGCATAACCAATTATACCAAAAAGTGAAAGGAGGCAACTATATTAGAATCTGCAAGGCTTTAAGCCTTGCAGATTCTAAGTTGAAACCAAAGCCTGATACAGAATATCAATAAATTCACCGTTGGTAGGCTTCTGGGTCAGATTATACCCTGACAGTTTGATAAGGAGATCCCTGTTTCCTCTATACCAGCAGGCTGATACAACAGTTCGAAGGCAGTGATCCACACTGTCACGGCTGACATTAAAATGTTCTGCTACGTCAGTGTACAGATATTTATACACCGACAACAGATAATTCTCATCCTGCAGGCATAGCATTAAGGCATAACAGAGATAGTGAAAGCCCTGATAAGTAGAGCGTATGCCAAGGCTGAATATGAGTCGTTTGATTTTTTCCATATATATTCCTCCTCTTTCGTAAGTAGTGCGAGAAATATTTTACGTGATAAGAGGAGGCAGTGGTAAAAAATGGAATGGAATAGATGAAATCCATGCTGAATAGATAAAAAACTACAAAAAACGACATAACAGAGACGGAATGGATGGTGAAAAAATTCAGTTTAAATAAGGAAAACAGAGTGTGAAAGCCAGAATCCTTTTTTCTTGTCTGTTGTAGTAAGCCGCTTGCATTGTTCCATTCATGTGTTCAGTAAGATGCTTGCTGATCGTAAGGCCAAGTCCGGTTCCGCCGTGGCTTCTGGATTGTTCCTGAATATAGAAACGGTCGAATAGCCTGTCCGGATCATCGATCTCCATCTCAGGAGCAATATCATTCTCGAATATCAGTTGAATCTTGCCAGAGTCGGAAGATTCTATGATCCGGACGTCTAATTCGCTTTTCGCATAACGTATGCCATTCTGTATCATATTGGAGAAGATCCGTTCCAGAGCCTGGGTCTCTCCGTAAATTGTAGTAGGAACATTCGGAAGATCCATTTGGAATTGCAGATCTTCTTTTTCAATCAATTCGTAGTGGTCGAGACAGGTTTCTCTTAGAAGTCTTCCAATATCCACGGGAGTCAGTTCCAGGTGGAAATCTTCGGACGTTACCTGAGTCAGTTCATAGAAGCGAGAGACGAGATCCTGGAGTGTGTAAGATTTCCTGATGGCAATATCCAGGTATTCCTGATCTTCCGCAGACAATCTTCCTGTATCAATCATTTTCAAATAGCCAAGAATTGCAGTAAGGGGCGTTCTTAAGTCATGGCTGATGTTTTCAACCTGTTCTTTTAACTGCAGTTCCTTTTTCTGAAAGGCAAGGCGCTCTGTCCGGGTAGCATCCAAATTCTGGTTGATTGCTTTCAGAAGACCTTCCAGGCGTCGGTCTGGAAATGGAAGTTTTAGAATTCTATTTTCGATTGGGGCGCATGAGATACTTCGAAGTTCTTCTTCCGTTCTGGATATGGATCTACGGATGAGAAAGAGGCGGTATGCCAGATAAAATGCTATTAGAGATATCAAAATGAGTAATAAGTGTATCATGGCTATTTCGCCCCTTTCTAAAACATATTCAAGTTAAAATTCTTGCTTTCGATACTTCCAGACTCCAAATGTGAGGAATACGATGATTCCAATGAATCCTGCAACGATGCAGCGCGTAAGTCCTTCTGAGGTATCCCAGAGACACTGGTAATTGTTCATGGTCACCATGACACCCGTTTTAAGGAATATGTAAGGCATCCACTCAGAGATTCTCTCAAAGATGTCTACCTTCAATCCAACGAAGAAACAGATCATAGGTATCAGGTAGTAGATCATTACCCACCAGATGACAGCGATCATCTCTTTCAGACAGAGCAGCCGCAGGACGATCATCAATACCATGAAAGCAGTTGCACATGGCAAAACTGCGCCGATGCCGGTTAGTAATTCTCTCAGAGGAAGAGATTCCGGATTGACCAGAAGCAGATAAGCACTTCCAATATAGATGACAAGGGTAATTATCATCGTAATCAGCGCGGCAGCCAGACTGATTATGCATTTGCTAAGAAGGATTGCAGGCCTGGAGATGCCGTAGGATACAGCATTCTTAAGTACACCGTTTTTGAGATCTTCGGTACATACGCATGCGGCAACGACTGCGCCTAATATGATCAGGGTAGATGGGACTGCGGTAAGCGTATTTAGGGAGAAGCGGAACGTTCCGTAAGGAAAGTCCGTAATTGCATTACGGCTGATGCACAGGATGATATTCATGAGCAGAGTTCCTCCTGACAGAATTGCTGTCATGATATATATGTTTTTGCTGTGAAGCACTTGATACCATTCGCTTTTTATATAATTTAACATGTCTTTGCACCTCCGTTCTTCAGGTTCATATAGTAATCTTCCAGAGACTGACGATATCTGGTCAGTTTCATGATCTGAAGTCCTGCATCGCTGGCAAGACGGCTGTAAGTATCGATCGTCTCATCTGCATTCAGAATGTGAATCCTCCTGTCAGGGAGTATCTGATAATCTCCGTGGTGAAGTTTCTGTTCTAACAGTACCGCGTATTGCTCCGGGTCTGAGACAAGAATCTCTATATAGTCGCTGCATTTCTTGCGTAACTGCTCTGCGGTAATCTGCTGCAGAAGGTAACCATTCTTCAAGAATCCGTAGACGGTTGCAATCTGCTCCAGTTCTGAGAGGATATGACTGGAAATCAGAATGGTAATATTCTTCTCTTCATTCAGTTTCAGAAGGAGATTACGCATTTCAAGGATTCCGCTGGGATCAAGACCGTTGATTGGTTCATCCAGAAGCAGGAATTCCGGTACTCCAAGAAGTGCGATTGCCAGTCCCAGGCGCTGCTTCATGCCAAGGGAGAGCCCCTTGCAGCGTTTCTTCCTGATATGGAGAAGTCCGGTGATTTTCAGGGCTTCTTCTACAGAATCCTTGCCGGGAACGCCTTTCTGTATCCGGTAATATTCCATGTTCTGTTCGATCGTAAGTTGAGGATAGAAGCCGGGATTTTCTATCAGGACTCCCATCCTTGATCTTGCCTGCATCAGTTTCTGTGGCATATGCTGCCCGAAAAGTGTCAAGTCGCCACTGGTTGGATGGATCTGTCCGGACAGAAGCTTTAAGAAGGTACTCTTTCCAGCACCGTTATCGCCCACCAGTCCATAGATCTCTCCGCGTTTTATAGAGATATTCGCCTGATTCAGCGCACAGGTGTCATGGTAGTATTTTGTAAGGTTTTTGGTTTCTGCTACATACTCGTTCATGATGTCTGATTCCTTTCTGCTGTTATGATCGGTAATGCATTCCCTGTTAATCTGTAAGTTCTGTGGGGATGTCTTGATTACGTATGTTAGTATACCTGCCGTCTTATAAATAAGTCTTCAAGAAAGTTTAAAGAAATCATAAAGATTGCCGCAGTATTTTATGCCATTTTAAATCCGATTCCCCAGACGGTCTTGATGTATTCCTGATCAGAATCTGCAGCAGCCAGTTTCTTTCTTATGTTGCTGACATGGACGTTCACGGTATTGTCTTCCCCATAATATCCTCCGTTCCATACCTGCTCGTACAATGCCTCTCTGGAGAATACCTTCTCCGGGGATTGAATCAGGATATGTAGAATATCGTATTCATGGCGGGTGAGAGTGATCTCCTGCCTGTTCACTGTTACTTTCCGAAGGTCGGGAAACAGACAGAGATTCTTATAGGAGAAGCAGTTATCTTCTGGATGATTCGCTAAATTCCCATTGCTACCCGGGAGATCCTGCCGATTCCTGTTCTGGCTGGTACGGCGAAGTGCTGCCAGGACACGCGCCAGAAGTTCTTCCGGTTCAAATGGCTTGGTGATATAGTCATCGGCACCCTCAGTAAGTAACTGGACTTTATCCTGCAGCGATGCTTTGGCAGAGAGAATCAGGACTGGAATGTTCAGTTTCTTTTCCTCTCTTAATGCATGAAGTAATGCTTCGCCGTTCATTCCGGGGAGCATCAAGTCGAGAATCATCAGGTCAAATTGCTCCATATCTAATCTCAGGCTGGCTTCGGTGCCGGAGAAGGACTGTACGGCATGATAATTTTGCTTAATCAGAATCTTGTAGATCAGGTTGTTGATATCTGTGTCATCTTCCACAATCAGAATCTTAGGTGAGTATGTCATGAGTTGCCTCCTTGAAGTTTGCTAATAGTAATAGTACACGGTTTGCCGGGGGATTACAACTATAATGTTGGGAGGAAAATAGAATGGCATCGTACTTTTCATTGTTAAAAGTACGATGCCATTATGGATACACTTATCTTAAAATGAATGATAGGCAGACATGCCAGCCTTTTGAGAAGAAGTAGTGTTACAGGCAGTCTTTCATAACTTCATAAGTGCCCTTTGTTTCGATTCTTTCCAGAACTCCTGCCACCATATCTGAGAATCCAGGTAAGGCAGACAGATCTTCGCCCCAGAAGTCGGTATTCTGGCATACAGCATAAGCCAGATCACGGGCAGAATCGTCTTTATGTGCCAGATAGAACTCAAGGACGCTTCTGTCATCGGAGATGGTATAACTGTCTCCGTTTGGACGAACTGCCTTAAGCCCGGCATCTGTCAGTTCATTTCCACGGTAAAATGCGATGTACAGGGCGAAAGAAGTAGTCAGGCAAGTTGGAAGCATTCCTGTATTCTTGATATAATCTTTTACCGTAGGCAGCACTCTTGCTTTCCACTTGGAGGTGGAGTTCAGAGAGATGGATAAAAGTGCATGGTCGATGAAAGGATTCTTGAAACGCTCCGTTACAGAGAATGCAAAACTTTCCAGTTCATCCTTAGGAAGTGTAAGCGTAGGGATAATCTCTTCATAGATAGCCTTATTCATGAATCTGCAGATTACTTCATCTGCCATACAATTGCGGACAATATCCTGTCCTGCTAAGTAAGCGCCTAATACCATAGAAGTGTGCGCGCCGTTCAGGATGCGGACTTTTCTTTGTTTGTACGGCTTGTGGTTATCGGTGATGATGACAGGAAGCCCCGCTTTTGCAAATGGCAGTTCTTTGTTCAGCCATTCTGGTCCTTCAATTACCCAGAAGCCAAAGACCTCGCCGGTATTGAGTACCTTGTCCTCATACCCGTTCGCTTCATTAATGGCATCAGCCTCAGTTCTTGGATAGCCGGTTACAATACGGTCAACCAATGTAGAGCAGAAGACATTCTCTGCCTCAACCCATTGGATGAATTCTTCGCTTAAGTTCCATTGTCTTGCGTGGCGGATGACACAGTCTTTGAGAACTTTTCCGTTATCATCGATCAGTTCGCAGGCAAGAATGATGAATCCTTTTCCTTTTTCGTTGCCGAATCTTTCAAAACGGCGATATAAGAACTGGGTCAGTTTTCCAGGGTAACTGGACGCCGGTGCGTCAGTAAACTGGCATGCAGGATCGTAGACGATGCCTGCTTCTGTAGTATTGCTGGTGATATAACGAAGTTCCGGATTATCGGCACATTTCATCAGTTCTTCATAATCGCTGTAAGCATTGATACAGCGGCTTACGCAGGAGATTACTCTTTTGGCGTTCACCTCCTGGCCATTCTCGAATCCACGAAGATATAAGGTATACAAGCCCTCCTGCTCGTTGAGGAATTCCGGCACGCTTGTAGGGGTATGTTTCGGAAGTGGCTGTACTACGGTGACCTTTCCATTGAAATCAGCCTTTTCATTCAGGTTATCGAAGAAATAATCTACAAAAGCACGAAGGAAATTCCCTTCCCCAAACTGCAGCACTTTCTCCGGGGCATCCTTCAGGAGATAGCCGTCATAATTCTGTTCTTTTAAAACTTCATAAGATAATCTTTTCATATATATATTCCTTTCTTTATAAGGTTACACCTTGTTTGAAAATAGCCATATCGTGGAATCCTGCTTCTTCGGATTTTACACTCTGACCGGAGGCTACGCTGATGACATAATCGAATAGTTCATCTCCTAATTCTGTAAGTGCTTTCCCATCTGTAAGAGAGCCGCAGTTGAAGTCAATCCAGTTCTTCTTATGCGCATAGAGAGGCGTATTGCTGGCAATCTTGACTGTTGGAACAGGAGAAGCGAATGGTGTGCCTCGTCCCGTTGTAAAAAGTACAATATGTGCGCCAGAGGCTGCAAGAGCAGTAGAGGCTACAAGGTCGTTGCCCGGTGCGCTTAATAGATTCAATCCCTTCTGAGTTACCCGCTCGCCATAGGCAAGAACTCCCTTAATCGGCGCAGATCCAGACTTCTGGGTACATCCCATGGACTTATCTTCCAGGGTAGAGATGCCTCCCTTTTTATTGCCTGGAGAAGGGTTCTC
The DNA here is from genome assembly GCF_050313795.1 of Bariatricus sp. SGI.154. Classification (NCBI taxonomy): domain Bacteria; kingdom Bacillati; phylum Bacillota; class Clostridia; order Lachnospirales; family Lachnospiraceae; genus Bariatricus; species Bariatricus sp. SGI.154. Next base: position 4,675 of record NZ_JBNPMC010000047.1, on the reverse strand, counting down.
ATAGATGGTCTGGTTATGGCTGGTGAAGTAATTCTTGAAGTCATTGATCAATGAGACCGTCTGATCGAACAGTGCTTCATTGTCACAACGGTTCATCAGCAAAGTCTCAGCGCCGAACATCTCCGGTACCTCAGTGAGGATGGTTGTACCGCCTTTGGAGATTAAAAGATCAGAAAAACGTCCAACGGTAGGATTGGCAGTAATGCCGGAGAGTCCGTCGGAGCCGCCACATTTCATGCCGATGACCAGTTCACTGCAATTTACTGGCTCTCGGTGAAACTGACCTGCATATGCGGCAAGTTCTTCGATGAATCTCAGACTGTCTTCAATCTCATCTTCAGATTCCTGCGATACCAGGAATTTTACGCGGTTTTCATCATAAGGTCCGATATATTTTTTCAGTTCGTCAATGTTACTGTTTTCACAGCCTAAACCTAATACCAGCACGCCGCCAGCGTTAGGATGATTAATCAGGTCAGCAAGAATCTGGCGGGTATGCTCCTGATCGTCTCCCATCTGAGAACATCCGTAAGGATGGGGGAATGCCGCAATTGCGTCAATACTGCCGGTCTTATAGATCTGAGCCCTGCGTTCAATAGCAGTAGCTACGTTATTCACACATCCTACGGTAGGGATGATCCAGATCTCATTTCTTACGCCGACGCTTCCGTCCGTTCTGCGGTAACCTTGAAAATAACGTTCTTCGGTTGGGGGAAGCGGCGTGATCTGCGGGGTATATGTATAAGTAAGTAAGTCTCCGAGACCTGTCTTCATATTATGAGTATGAATCCAGGTGCCGGGTTTTATGTCTTGTGTGGCAAGTCCAATAGGAGAACCGTATTTTATCACCGGCTCATTTGCTGCCAGAGGACAGAGGGCGAATTTGTGACCCTGGGGAATGTCTTCTAATAAAGTAATATTAATTCCGTCAACTGTAAGGACATCTCCATGGAACAAGGGCTTTAAAGCAACTGCTACCTTATCATCTGGATGAATTTTAAGAAATGTCTGCATGTTACATAATATCCTTTCTCAATCATGAAGATTAAAAATGTAAGGGCTTACATTTAAAATACGACAAAAAGATGTGTTCGTCAATATGAAAAAATGAAAAAGTGTTAAAACCATAACGATTTGTAAAAAATCAACAAAAACGCCAATAAAAAAATGTGAAAAATGCGAATGGTGCTTCGGATTGTATTTTTAGAAATACATGTTATAATGAATATAAGTGTAAGGGCTTACACTTCGAGAGAAAGAGGAGAGGAAGTGTGAATTATGAATATCTATGATATTGCAAAATTAGCTGGTGTATCGATCGCAACCGTATCCAGAGTCGTGAATGATAGTCCGAAAGTCAGTGATAAGACGAAGGAAAAAGTTCGGAAGGTCATGGAAGATAATCATTATACGCCGAATGTATTTGCCAGAGGATTGGGACTGAATTCCATGAAGACTGTTGGACTGGTATGTCCGGATGTGGCTGACAACTATATGGCAAAAGCGGTGGCCTATCTGGAGAAGAATCTGAGAGGTTATGGTTATGACTGCATTCTGTATTGTAGTGGATATGATGAGGAAGATAAACGCCAGGCTGTGGAACTGATTCTTAAGAAACGCATCGATGCTTTGGTATTGGTTGGATCTAATTATGCAGGCGGCAGTGAAGAAGAGGCTTCTTATATAAAAGAAGTTGCATCGGAGATTCCGGTATTTATGATCAACGGATATATAGATGGTGAGAATATTTACTGCACGCTGGCAGATGATTACCAGGCGGTATATGATGCAACAGAAGAGTTGATCTTTGCTGGAAAGAAGAGAATTCTATTCTTGAGTAACTCGGATTCCTTTAGTGCGATGCAGAAACTAAAAGGCTATGAAGATGCGCTTAAGGCTCATAAGATGCCGATTCGGGAAGAGTTGAAATTTTACACGGAGAATTCGATTCACCGTACCAGGGATAATCTTCTGCTGCGTAGGAATCTGGAGTTCGACAGTGTGATCGCAACAGAGGATGGATTGGCAATTGGTGCTCTCAAGTATGCGAAGGCGAGAGGAATCTCCGTTCCGGGCGAGATTAATGTCGTAGGATATAATAATTCAGAACTTTCTATCAGTTGTGAGCCTGAACTCACTACGGTGGATGCCAGAGGTGAGATATTATGTAAGACGGCAATTGATTCCATGATGGCATTGCTTGGCGGAGAGGAGATTGAACAGAAACATATGGTGAAATGTCATCTGGTAAAACGCCACACAACTGATTTCTGATCACGAAGGGAAATATTATCCAGTGAAAGGAAATTAAAAAAATGAAAGGTTTGAAAAGAATATGTGCTTTGCTCCTTTGTGTGGGGCTGCTTGCAGGCTGTATGACCGGTCTTGCCGGATGTGCGTCTATTAAAAGTGAGAAGAGGATTATCCGTATCTCTCACGCTCAGTCTGAGACGCATCCGGAACATCTGGGATTGTTAAAATTCAAAGCATACATTGAGGAGAATCTGGGAGACAAGTATGAAGTCCAGATCTATCCGAATGAACTTCTTGGTGGTGCTCAGAAAGCAATTGAATTGACGCAGACGGGAGCATCGGAGAGGTATACACAGCAATCCAGCAGGGTGTCATCGATGGAGCGGAAAATAACGAATTAGCTCTTACGAACAATAAGCATGGAGAGGTTGCAAAGTATTATTCTTATAATATGCATCAGATGGTTCCTGATATGCTTATCGGCAATCTGAAATTCCTGGAGGGATTAAGCGATGAGGAATATCAGATCTTCATGGAAGCAGCACTCATCTCTACGGAAGAAGAGATGAAATACTGGGATGAGCAGGTGGAAGAAGCAAAGGAAATCGCCCAGAACGATATGGGTGTAGAATTTATAGAAGTGGATGTGGAGGCATTCAAAGATAAGGTATCCGGTGTACAGCAGGAGATGCTGGATGAGAATCCGAATATCCAGGAACTGTATGACCATATTCAGGAAATAAATGAAAAATACGCACAGGAGGAAGAGTAAGATGAAAGCATTGCATAATATTCGCAAAGGGATAGACCTTGTCTTAAGTTCCGCGTGTGCGGTGATTTTTGCAGCGATGGTTGTAATCGGAACTTATCAGATTGTAACACGTTTTATTTTCAGAAGTCCGAGTACGGTATCGGAAGAACTGCTGACTTATAGTTTTACCTGGATGGCTCTGCTTGCAAGCGCTTATGTATTTGGAAAAAGAGATCATATGCGCATGGGATTTGCGGCTGATAAATTAAGCGCGGGTGGACAGAAGATTCTGAATATCTTGAGCGAGGTTCTGATTATGGTACTGGCAGGAAGCGTAATGATCTACGGTGGAGTTACCATTATGGACCTGACCATGACACAGTCTACGGCTTCTCTTGGAATACCGATGGAAGTGATCTATACGATTATACCGCTCTCAGGTGCCCTGATTGTGATCTATTCTATCTTGAATATTATAGATCTGATTACGGGTGTTGAAAGAGAACAAAGAGAAGTAAAAGAGTAGTGCATGGGAAGGAGTGAGATATTATGAATACTGCATTAGTATGTGGATTGATTATTTTGATTGTACTGGCTATCCTGTTGATTGCAGGTGTGCCGATTGCTGTGGCACTCGGAATCTCTTCCGTGTGTGCGATTCTGCCGGTTATGGATACGGGGATTGCGGTATTGACGGGAGCGCAGAGAATCTTCTCCGGAATCTCGGTATTTAGCCTTCTGGCGATTCCGTTCTTCATTCTGGCAGGTAATATTATGAACAAAGGTGGGATTGCGGTCCGCCTGATCAACCTTGCAAAAGTAGTTACGGGACGTACTCCTGGCGCATTGGCACAGACGAACGTATTGGCAAATATGCTCTTTGGTGCAATCTCAGGTTCTGGTACGGCGGCGGCGTCTGCGATGGGATCTATTATTGGACCGATTGAGAAAGATGAAGGATATGATCCGAATTTCTCAGCAGCAGCTAACATTGCTACGGCACCTACCGGGCTTTTGATTCCTCCAAGCAACGTTATGATTACGTTTTCCCTGGTCAGCGGCGGAACTTCTGTGGCAGCATTATTTATGGCCGGATATATCCCGGGAATCCTCTGGGGACTGGCTTGTATGATCGTAATCTTCATTATTGCAAAGAAACGTGGATATAGAAGCACGACAAAGTTCACAGGAAAAGAGAAATGGAATATCTTTATTCAGGCATTGCCATGTCTGCTGCTGATTATCATTGTAATCGGTGGTATCATCGGCGGTATCTTTACTGCGACGGAGGGTTCCGTAGTTGCGGTTGTTTATAGCCTTCTATTGTCTTTGTTCGTATATAAGTCTATTAAGATAAAAGATATACCGCAGATCCTGAAAGACAGTGCGGAGATGACGGGTATTATTATATTCTTGATCGGCGTATCCAGTATCATATCCTGGGTAATGGCATTTACGAATATTCCGGCATTGGTATCTTCCGGACTTTTGTCTATCAGTGACAGTAAGATTGTGATTCTGCTTATGATTAACGTTATCCTGCTGATCGTTGGTACTTTTATGGATATGACACCGGCGTGCCTGATCTTTACACCAATCTTCCTTCCGGTATGTCAGACGCTGGGAATGAATACGGTACATTTTGGTATTATGATGATCTTCAACTTATGT
>NZ_JBNPMC010000046.1:0-27743 GCF_050313795.1 Bariatricus sp. SGI.154 | reverse complement strand
CTGGAGAACCGGGGAAGGATTCTGACCCGAAGTGTTTTGATCGACAGACTGTGGAGTGACGGCGGAGAATATGTAGATGAGAATGCGTTGTCCGTTACGGTGAACCGTCTTAGAAGCAAATTAGAGGATAAAAAAGATGGAGTTTCATATATACAGACAGTATACAGGCAGGGGTATATGTGGAAAAAGGAAGTGGAGTAAGGAAGTAGAATAAGATGTTAGGACGTAGAACACTGGATCGATTAGACCAGATGCTGGATGAAGCAATCGCAGGAACTTTCTGCGAGTCGGATTATGACGAATCTAAACTTTCAAAGGTAGAAGCGAAGTGGAAGCATTTTCTGGGAACATCCGTAATATCCAGAGAGAATCTGGAGAAGGAAAAAGAAAGTGTAAAAGGACTGGTTTCGGATATCTCTCATCAGACGAAGACGCCGATGGCGAATATTAAGTTGTATGCATCATTATTGGAGGAGAGTCTGCAGTCAGAGAACGGAGCGAATCGGGAAGAAATCCTTTGTAATAGAGAGAAGGACTTAAGAATACTGGGGGAGATCATCCGTCAGACGGAGAAACTGGAATTCCTGATTCAATCACTGACAAAGATGTCAAGGCTTGAGAGCAATATTGTAGAAGTACAGCCGAAGAGCCAAAAGATAAGCCGGCTTCTGGATACGGTGATTGAAGATATTATGCCCAAAGCGGAAAAGAAGAATGTGGGGGTCTTGAATACATATCATGATGAAGGAATCGCCTGCTATGATATGAAATGGACGAAGGAAGCACTGGGAAATGTACTGGATAATGCAGTGAAGTATTCTGCTTCTGGAAGTCAGGTTGTAGTATCCGTTACGGAATATGAACTGTATACCGCCATATCTGTGAAAGATTCCGGAATTGGGATTAAGGAAGAGGATACGGCGAAGATCTTCGGAAGATTCTACCGGGCAGAAGAGGTACAGCAGGAGGACGGTGTAGGAATCGGGCTGTATCTTACAAGGGAGATTCTAAGAAAAGAGAATGGCTATATTAAGGTGAAGTCTAAGCCCCAAAAAGGCGCTGAATTCATTCTATATTTACAGCGTGACAGTGTATAAAGAAAAGGTATAGATTTTACAAAGATTCTTTCAGATCTGTTAGATTCCGGAAAGAGTGTGGTAAGAACAGGAATATATAATGAGGACAGTAAAGAAATATGAAGTTGCTGTCCTCTTTTCTATATGATAAGAACACAGGGCAGCGGGAGGTGATAAGGTGAAAGTATTAGTGACAGACAATCTGAAAAAATACTATGGAACTGGAGAAAATCAGGTCAAAGCCTTAGACGGCGTGAACCTGAAGGTAGAACGGGGAGAATTTCTTGCAATCGTGGGAACCAGTGGAAGTGGAAAGTCAACGCTTCTTCATATGCTGGGAGGTCTGGATTGTCCCACATCAGGCAAGGTATTTGTGGACGATAAGGATATCTCAGCGTTGAAGGATGATGCATTATGTGTCTTTCGAAGAAGGAAGATAGGATTCGTATTCCAGAGCTATAATCTGGTGCCGGTGCTGAATGTATATGAGAACATTGTGCTGCCAATTGAATTGGATGGAAATACGGTAGATAAAGCATATGTAGATCGTGTGATTGCAGTGCTTGGGTTAAAAGAGAAACTTGAGAGCCTTCCAAGCCAGCTTTCCGGAGGCCAGCAGCAGAGAGTTGCCATAGCAAGAGCGCTTGCGGCGAAGCCCACCATTCTTCTGGCGGATGAGCCGACAGGCAATCTGGATTCCAGAACCAGCCAGGATGTGTTGGGACTGTTGAAAGTCACAGGAGAGAAGTTCGGGCAGACTATCGTAATGATTACCCATAACGAGGAGATTGCACAACTGGCAGACCGTATTATCCGGATTGAAGATGGAAGAATCTTAGGAGACGGCAGAATCTCAGACAATGACAGAAGTTTAAAAGGCGGTGAGGCGGATGAGTAGGGTAAAGAATCAGCGTGTAATCCGTAAAATTGCCGATCAGACAAGAAAAGCCGGAAAGGGCAGGAATATGATAGCGGTACTGGCAATCGCTCTGACAACGGTTCTTTTTACTTCTGTATTCACCGTAGGCGGGAGTCTGGTGAAGAAGTCGCAGGAGGCGACGATGCGTCAGGTGGGTGGGAGCGCCCATGCAGGTTATAAATATCTGACCAGGGAAGAATACGATATTGTAAAACAGGATAAGGAACTAAAAGAAGTTTCTTACCGTATTGCAGTAGGAGATGCCGTCAATAAGGAACTGCTGAAACTTCATACGGAAGTCAGTTACTATGAAGATCTGGATGCAAAGTTTTCTTTCTGCTATCCGGAAGAGGGGCATATGCCTGAGAAAGAAGACGAGATTGTCACAAGCGATCTGGTGTTAGAAAAACTTGGCGTTCCCTGCGAGATCGGGGCTAAGGTTCCGCTGGTATTGCAAGTGGGAAATCAGACGATTGAGAAGACCTTTACGTTAAGCGGATATTTTAGAGGGGACACAATCTCCCAGGTACAGATTGCCGCAGTGTCTAAAGCGTATGCGAATGCGGTGGCACCAACGCCAACTACATCTGCCATGGATCATCAGATTGATGCTTCTGATTATCCGGGGCGCATTATGGCGGATTTTAATTTTAAGCATAGTTTTAATCTGGAGAAGCAGGCGGCGGAATTAACCAAGCGTTGCGGATTCCCGGAGCATGTAGATACTGGAATTAACTGGGCATATATGGGAGATTCCATGGACATAGAAGTAGTGCTTACAGTCTTAAGTCTCTTTTTGGTAATTCTGGCATCGGGATATCTGATTATATATAACATTTTTTATATTAATGTATATCATGATATCCAATATTATGGCTTGTTGAAGACGATTGGGACAACGGGAAGGCAGCTTCGTAAGATTGTGCGTCGGCAGGCGTTCATGTTGTCCTTATATGGAATCCCGATTGGACTGGTGGTTGGGGCTGGCATTGGAAAAGTGCTGCTGCCGGTAATTATGGGAGAACTTACATTTACCGGAACAACGGATACGAAGGTGGTACTGAATGTATGGATATTCCTTGGAGCAGCTTTGTTTTCATTGATGACCGTATATATAAGTTGTATCAAACCGTGCAGAATTGCTTCAAAAGTATCGTCGATTGAGGCTGTACGATATACGGAAGGGCAAAATGAGATTAACCAGAAGAAGAAATCTCTGAAGACTAAGAAGACAAAACGAGTAAGTCCGAAAACGATGGCGATTCAGAATGTGAAGAGAAACCGAAAGAAAGTTATCGTAGTGGTCGCATCTCTCTCGCTGGCATTGGTCATTCTCAACAGTATCTATAGTCTGATACAGGGGTTTGACATGGACAAATTCGTATCATCCATGACGGTGAGCGATTTCTCAGTTGCAGATGCGACGCTGGATAATCTGTCTGTAGCGTATGATATGATCGTAACAGATGGCGTGACGGAAGAGTTTTTAAATGAATTGAAAAAGCAGAAAGGGATAGAAGAAACAGGGAATATTTATCTGAAAGAAATAGATCCCTGGTTTACAGATGAAGAGTTTGCTTTGATTGAGGAAAGGATCTTTGATAATCCGGATACCAGGGCAGAACTTGAAGAGATGACAACTAATGATGAGGAAGGAATGCTTGATGTCTGGCGGGAAGAAAGATTCGTTGATGGCAAAGTATACGGAATTAGCGAAATGGTAATGAATAAACTGGAGAATCCCGAGGGTGATTTGGATTGGGAGAAATTTTCGACAGGGAACTATGTAATTACGACCAGGTTTCGGACCAGCGATGAAGAGGGGGTTGACTTTTTTAAACCGGGTGAGAAAGTGACGGTTTGCAATGAAGCGGGAGAGAGACGGGAATATGAAGTACTGGCGGTGGCAGAAATGCCCTATTCCTGCGGGATACAGCATTTCGGTATGTTTGAATGTAATTATATTCTTCCGGAGGAGGAGTATCTGGATTTGATGGGAGATCAGCATCCCATGCGTACAATTTTTAATGTCGAGAAAGAGCAGGAAGAGAAAATGGAAGCGTGGATGGCAGATTATTGCGAGAATGTAAATGCAGATCTTACTTATACTTCAAAAGCGAAGATTGTAGAAGAATTCGATTCCTATAAAAATACGTATGTGATGATTGGCGGTCTGCTGGCATTGATTCTTGCAATGATCGGGATTCTGAACTTTGTGAATACGATGATTACATCCGTGTTGTCCAGGAAACAGGAATTCGCAATGATGGAAGCGGTTGGCATGACGGGCAAACAGTTAAAGCAGATGCTGTGTTTTGAAGGGGGATATTATGCGGTATTTACAAGTATCTGTGCGATCCTGCTGAGCGGGATCTTGAGTGTGACTGTAGTTCGTAATATTGGAGAAGGGTTCTTCTTCTTTACGTGGAAGTTTACGGTGCTGCCAGTGATTGTGTGTATACCGGTGCTGATGGTTGTGGTACTTCTGGTTCCTTTGATCTGTTATAGGAAGATGAATCAAGTGAGTGTTGTGGAGAGAATGAGGAAGGTAGAGTAGAGGAATTTTGTGGAGAAAAATGGGGGATTGGAAGTGGACGGTGCAAGGATGGGGTTTTAAAGTTATGCAGTTGTGTGGTATTATAGAAATAGTGGATTTGCATATGCATAGGTGGATGTGTGAAAGTGTGTGTTTGAAAGGAGAATGGATATGCTTGAGTACAGATATGATACACAACTGTTAATTGAAGGGGAAGACCTTGACGAAGATGTGATTAGTGATTATTTTACGGAGAATTTTAAGGGGGATTGTCTGTTGGCTGTGGGTGATGAGGAATTAATCAAGATCCATTATCATACCAATGAGCCATGGAAGGTGCTGGAATACTGTGCGACTCTTGGAGAGATTTTTGATATTGTCGTAGAGGATATGGACAGGCAGGCGAGAGGCTTAAAAGGATAAGAAGCGTATCGGTATGAAGGGAGGAAGAATATGGATACAGTAAGATTAGGGAGAATGGAGATTACGGTGAATAAGAACGGGTTCGGTGCATTGCCGATTCAGAGAATCAGTAAGGAGGATGCAGCTGGAATCCTTAAGAAGGCTTATGAGCACGGGGTACGCCTTTTTGACACGGCCAGGATGTATACGGACAGTGAAGAGAAGATTGGATATGCGCTTTCGGATGTGCGTAAGGAGATTTACATCACAACGAAGACGACGGCTATGGATGCGGAAGGGTTCTGGAAGGATCTGGAGGAGTCTTTGAAGATGCTTCAGACGGATTATGTGGATGTCTATCAGTTCCACAATCCGCCGTTCTGTCCGAAGCCAGGCGGCGAAGACGGATTATATGATGCGATGCTGGAGGCAAAGAAGCAGGGGAAGATCCGGTTTATCGGAATTACGAATCATCGTCTGGCAGTTGCGAAAGAGGCGATTGAAAGCGGTCTCTATGATACCTTACAGTTTCCGTTCAGTTACTTAAGCTCGGATCAGGAGATTGAACTGGTCCATATGTGCAAGGAGAAGGATATGGGATTCCTTGCTATGAAGGCGTTGGCAGGAGGCTTGATCAATCAGTCTGATATGGCGTATGCGTTCATGAACGAGTATGACAATGTACTTCCAATCTGGGGAATCCAAAGGGAGAGTGAGTTGGATGAATTCCTGTCCTATCAGGAGAATCCGCCGAAGATGGAAGGAGAGATTGCTGAGAGGATTGCGAAGGACAGATTGGAACTGCAGGGAGATTTCTGCAGGGGATGCGGATATTGTATGCCATGTCCAGTGGGAATAGAGATTAATAACTGTGCCAGAATGTCACTTCTTCTCAGACGTTCGCCGTCTGCGGCACATCTGGGAGAAGAGGCACAGGCAAAGATGAAGAAGATTGAAGATTGTCTGGAGTGTGGAAAGTGTAAGTCCAAGTGTCCATATGGGCTGGATACACCGGCACTTCTTAAAAAGAACTATAAGGATTATCAGGAGATCCTTGCAGGGAAGGAATTCTAACTGCCAATGACAGGTCCTGTAGGTTGCCCAAGCATCCGGAGGGAACTGCCATTGGCAGGTCCTGTAGGTGGTAAGAGAAATATGTGCTGTACATGGTCTGGAGATTATCCTCTCTCCAGACCATGAATCCAGTCGGATTTCCGATAATATATGAAAAATGTAACAGAACTTAAGAGCCAAGTCAGCGGATAAGCCCAGAAGATCATCTGAATATCCGGTATGATTCTGACTGCAATTGATATGTAACTGATGCGGATGATACACCAGCATACCATCATGACTACCATAGGAACCGTAGACTTTCCGGCTCCGCGCAAGATTCCAGCCATACAGTGTGAAAACGCCAGCAGGAAGTAGAAGAATGCGTCCGTACGCGCCTGGGCAGTTCCGAATGCAACTACCTCAGGAGTAGCGTTAAAGGCGGCAATCAGATTCGGTGCGAAGGTATAGATACATACTCCGACCAGTTCTGCCATGATGAGTGTGCAGATAATGCCAAATACAGTCCCTTTCTTAGCGCGTTCGTATTGTTTTGCACCCAGATTCTGGCTGATGAAGGTGGTAAGTGCCAGAGAGAAGCAGGTAATAGGCAGGAATACGAAGCCCTGGATCTTGGAATACGAGCCGCATCCTGCAACCGCCATTTGTCCAAACTGGTTGATATTCGCCTGGACGAATACATTGGCGATCGAGATGATGGAATTCTGAAGCCCAGCGGGAAGCCCGTTCGTGATAATCTGCTTCAGCATTGCGCCATCCAGCCGTATCTTACGGATGGAAAGACGGAATTCCTCCGGGCTGTGCAGTAACTGCCACAGGCATAGGAAAGCGCTTATGAACTGTGAGATCACCGTAGCCAGTGCGGCTGCGCCTACGCCGAAGTGGAATATGGCGATTAGTACCAGGTCTAAAACGATATTTACAATCGAAGAGATTACAAGATAGATCAGAGGATGACGGCTGTCTCCTACCGATTGCAGAATCCCTACGAAGAAGTTGTACATAGCGAATGCCAGTGATCCGGCAAAATAAATCCGAAAATAGGTAATTGAATTAGGCAGGACTTCCGCAGGAGTTCCCATCCATATCAGAATCTGCGGAGCGGCAATTACGCCGACTGCCGTAAGGACTGTGCCGCAGATCAGTCCAAAAGCGACGGTCGTATGTATTGCTTTTTGAAGATTCGCAATATCCAGTGCGCCGAAGAACTTGGCAATCACAACGCCGGCTCCGATTGCCATTCCGTTGAAGAATCCGACCATCAGAAAGATCAGATTGCCGGATGAACTGACCGCCGCAAGAGCAGCGTTGCCAATGAAATTTCCAACGATCAGCGAATCGGCAGTGTTATAAAGTTGCTGAAACAAATTTCCCCAAAAAAGAGGAACCGCAAACATAATAATGCGCTTCCAGATGGCCCCATCGGTCATAAGGGTTGATGATGAAGTTGACATACCCAAAGATTCCCCCCGTTTCTTTCGTATATAATCTAGTATAGAGTGATGCAAAAGGAAATTCAAGTAATTCCTTCGATTAAGAGAAGAGTAAGAAAAAATAAAAAATATGTATAAGATTTTGGTTGACTTCTAAAAAATCAATGATATGATTCATATTGAGACTTATAAAGGAAATGACATTTGAGAGGAAATATTATATGGATTATAACAGAATTATACAAGGGATACTTGACATCGGAGAAGCAATGCTGCAAAGTGGTGCGGAGAATTTCAGACTGGACGACAGTCTGTACAGAATGTGTAAAAGTTATGGATTTAAGCGATATGATGTGTTCGTAATTCCCAGCAATATACAGATTACGGTAGAGACACCGGAAGGAGAGATCATCACTCAGATTCGTCATATTGAGAATACGGATGTTGACTACGACCGTCTGGATTATCTGAATAATCTATCCAGATATGTATGCAAGAACAAGCCGGATGAAAAAGAACTGAGAGAAAAATATCTGGAAGTAATGGGAAGGGAAAAACAGCATCCGGCAGCCAAGTATTTTGCCGGTGTTATGGGTGGCACTGGATTCGCGGTTTTCTTTGGATGCGATCTTATGGATGCGATCGTAGCGGTCATAGTGTCTTTGATGATTGTCATCGTTGGCGGCTGGTTGAGCAAACGAGAAGACAATCTGCTGATATACAATCTGATATTGGCATTTCTTTCAGAAGTGATCATCATTACGATGACGCGTCTTGGAATCGGCAGCCATGCGGATCGAATTATGATTGGAATCGTTATGCTGTTAATTAGTGCGCTTGGCACGACGAATGGAATCCGGGAACTTCTACAAAGAGATTATATATCTGGTACGATCAATATTATGAATTCTATGCTGGGAGCCTCGGGAATTGCATTTGGAATTGCACTTGCTATGTTGCTCTTAGATGGAGTGGCTTCAGAAGGATTTATATTGAATCACAGTATTCCGATTCAGTTGATCTCTTGTACCATTGCATGTACGGGATTCGCTTTCTGGTTCAAGATTCGGGGGAGACAGGTATTGTATTCCAGTATAGGAGCCTTTTTCACCTGGGCAATCTATCTTGTAGTGTATGAATTGGAACCGAGTAATTTCCTGGCAACATTGGTTGCTGCGATATTCGTGGGATTCTATGCATTTATTATGTCCAGGATCAATAAGGCACCGTCTACTATCTTCCTGACAGCGTCTGTTTTCCCGCTGATTCCGGGACCGAACCTGTATTATATGATGTTTGGATGTGTGAGCAAGAATGTTGCGCTGGCATTTGAGGAGACTGTCGTCTTATTGGCGACCTGTCTGGCGATTGCATTGGGATTCCTTGTGGTTGACGTGGTATCCAGAGGCATCATGCGTGCGATGAAAACAGAATATCATATTGGCAAGCGTTCTTCACGGTAGGAAGAATGATTCCGCATATATTACAGATGTAAAAAACTCTGAAGATTGCATATAATATGTAGTTTTCAGAGTTTTTTTTATGTGCAGAAGTAGTGTATAATAGATACAAGAATTGACTGTGAATTATTTTTGTAAGGAGGTGACACAGATGGGAGAAAAAAAGAAATTCAAAAAGAGGTTAATGAAGGCGGTTAAGATTGCCTTGGGAAGTAGTGCCGCCATCTTTCTTGCGAAGATGCTTCATCTGGAATATGAGATATCAGCCGGAACGATTGCGCTTCTGACCATTGTAACGACCAAGTGGGAGACCGTAAAACTATCTCTATATCGTCTGATTACACTCGTAATTGCGATTGTATTGTCAGGAATTTTATTCTGGCATATCAGCAATGAATGGGCGGCGTACGGAATATTCGTTTTTATTCTGGTGATGATCAGTGATACGTTCGGATGGGGTGCTACTATATCCGTAAATTCTGTGATTGGTGCACATTTCCTGACAAGGATGGATTTCAGCAGACAATTCATCATGAATGAGGTTATGCTGGTTGTCATAGGGATTACACTTGCGGTTATCTTGAATCTGTTCTACGATTATGAGACTTCCAAAAAGGAATTGATTTCCTATATGAGGACGACAGAAAACCGCTTGCAGATGCTGCTGGGAGAGATGGCTGCATATCTGTCTAATAAGGACATGCAGCGGGATGTCTGGGCGGATATCCGGGAACTGGAAGAAGAACTGAAGCAATTCATTATCGAAGCCTGTGAATATCAGGATAATACCTTTGCATCCCATCCAGGATATTATATTGACTATTTTGAAATGAGGAAACAGCAGTGTACAATCTTACATAATCTGCATTATGAGGTAAAAAAGATACGAAATATGCCGGCTCAGGCGAATATTATTGCAGAGTATGTCCTGTATATGATGGATTATGTGATCGAAAAGAATCCACCGGAACCTCAGCTCGAGCGACTCGGGCAGATATTCGAGGATATGAAGAAGCAGCCGCTTCCAAAGTGCAGGGAAGAGTTTGAGAGCAGAGCAATACTTTATCATATCTTAATGGATTTGGAGGAGTTCCTGATATGCAAGAAGAGATTCGTGGAAGGGTTGAATGAGAAGCAAAAGGGAATCTATTGGAATGAGAAATCGTAGAATGAATTTGATTTTGGGAGGCATAGAAACATGATGGAGAAAATTATTTATCGTACGGCACAGGAAAATGATGCGGAAAAAATTGTTAACTTCTTTAATATTGTTGGAGGAGAAACAAACTATATGAGTTTTGAGAAGGATGAATATCCTTTGGATGTGGAGGAACAGGCAGCGTTGATCAGAAGTATTGAAGGAAATGAAACCAATACAATACTGCTTGCGATGGATGGTGAAGAGATCGCAGGTCTTTCCACAATCACGTCTAGCCATAAGATTAAGTCAAGGCATGATGCAGAGTTAGGAATCGTTGTTGCAAAAAGGTACCAGGGAAGAGGAATTGGAACTTCGTTAATCAGTCAGGTGATTGATTGGGTAAGAGAAAATGGAATCACCACCAGGATAAGTCTTGAGGTACGGGCGGATAATGTGAAAGCAGTGGAAATATATCTAAAGTTCGGGTTTTTGGTAGAGGGATGCAAGAAGAATTCTACTTTATTGAATGGGGTATATTATGATGATTATATTATGGGGATGATGTTGTAGCAGGCCACCGAAGTATTATAATTTAGATGTAATTATATGGGTAGGCTATCAAGTAAAATCTAAATGGGGAATTGCCTTTAGAAAATGGACGAATAGCTGCAGCAATGTTTATTTTGCCATGATAAAATACATAATTCACAGAAAGGAGCAGGAAGTGTATGCCCGATAAAATAATGGTGGTTGATGATGAGCATGAAATTGCTGATCTGATTGAAGTATATTTAAAAAACGAAAATTATGAGGTGTTCAAGTTCTATTCACCCAAAGATGCTCTTGCGTGCGCGGGAGAAGTGGAACTTGATCTTGCCATACTGGATATCATGATGCCGGAAATGAATGGTTTTACTCTCTGCCAGAAAATCCGGGAAGATCATACGTTTCCGGTCATTATGCTGACGGCAAAAGATGAGGAAACCGATAAGATTACCGGTCTGACTCTCGGAGCTGATGATTATATCACGAAACCATTCCGTCCGTTGGAACTGGTGGCAAGAGTAAAAGCACAGCTTAGGCGATATAAACGATATAATCCCTCTCTTCCCGAAGAAAAGGAATCAGATATTGTTTCGCATTCCGGCCTTTTGCTGAATATCAAAACTCACGAGTGTCACTTAAACGAAGAGCCTGTTACACTGACTCCTACGGAATTTACTATTTTGCAGATTCTTCTTGAAAACAAAGGCACTGTAATCAGTGCAGAGGACTTGTTTCACAGAATCTGGAAAGATGAGTATTACAGTAAAAGAAATAATACCATTACCGTTCATATCCGCCATTTGCGGGAGAAATTAAACGATTCGGTTGATCATCCAAAATACATTAAAACTATATGGGGAGTGGGATATAAAATTGAAAAATAAAAATGAAAATACTTCTGATTATACACGAATGCAACTGAAAGTCTTTTTAGGGCTTTTTTGTGTAGCTGTCTGTGTGGCACTGGCATTTATTTGCATTGCCATTTTGCGCTCTTATGGGTTAGGCGGAAATTATCCGCTTTTTATCGGCATCCAATTACTCTTCTGTATCCTGTTGCTTTTTGTGATTTTCGTTTTCTCCAAGAGATATACGAAACCTTTTCAAGATATAGACAGGCAGTTAGACGCTCTTTTGTCAGATGAATCTTCCGAAATTCACCTGTCAAAGGGACTGACTGCTACGGAGCAAAAACTCAATGCTTTGAAACAGGCAATGGAAAAGCGTTTGTTTGATACACAACTTGCAGAACAGCGAAAAAATGATCTTGTTATGTATCTGGCTCATGATATTCGCACCCCGCTTACTTCGGTAATTGGGTATCTGAATCTGTTGGATGAAGCGAAAGATATGCCGGAAGAACAGCGTGAAAAATATACGCACATCACACTGGATAAGGCATACCGGCTGGAAAAAATGATTAACGAATTCTTTGAAATCACGAGATATAACTTACAGCAAATTCAGCTTAATAAAGGAAATGTTGACCTTTGCTATATGCTTGTGCAGTTAACGGATGAACTTTTACCTGTTCTGTCACAGAATGGAAACACATCGGTTATACAAATGGAAACCGAGGATATTTCTATTTATGGTGACCGTGAAAAACTGGCAAGGGTGTTTAATAATATCTTGAAGAACGCTGCTGCATACAGTTATCCAAATACAGAAATTGTGATTTCAGCAGAAGAATATGACGGGAATGTAGAAATCGTATTTCGTAATCAAGGAAAAACGATTCCATCAGAGAAACTGGAAACGCTTTTTGAGAAATTCTATCGGATGGATGATGCCAGAAGCAGCAATTCTGGTGGTGCCGGTCTCGGTCTGGCAATCGCAAAAGAGATTATTGTCCTGCATGGAGGTACGATCAGTGCAAAAAGTGAAAATGACACAGTAACCTTTACTGTGTCGATCCCGACAGGAGAAAGTTCATCTTAGGATTTTCTTAGGATTTCATCAATAGGAAATTAAAACAATGGCTCTTTGTTTTCGGTATACTATGAACACGAAAACAAAGAGCCATTATTTTTAAGGAGGTATTCTATTATGGATATGATTACGATTTTTCAGGCGATACTGCGATGGGGAATTCCCGCACTGGCAGGCGGAATTATAGTTTTTCTGCTTTTGGCTTCCGCTTATCTGATTTACAAAAAGGCATTTCATGGAAAAAAAACATTTACCAAAGTACAGGCAGTCAGTGCGGTTCTTTTATGCTGTTGGCTGATTCTGGTGCTCGGGCTCACTTCATTGAGCCGTGGTGCAAATTACACTGGTGAAATAAATATTGATTTTTTTAGTTGTTATACCAACGCATGGAATAAGTGGTCGATCAGCGAATTGCAGCTAATCATCTTTAATATGTTAATGTTTGCCCCATTAGGATTTTTACTGCCTCTTCTGTGGAAAAAAGCGGAAAAAATCTGGGTAACATTGGCGGTTTCTTTGGGGTTGACTACTTTGATTGAGGGCATACAGCTTTTTACAGGAACCGGTATCTTTGAATTGGATGATTTGTTCCACAATTCGGTCGGAAGTCTTTTTGGATATTTCTGTATCATGGTAATTCTTGTGCCGATTCAGGAAAAGACAATTCGATTCGCTCCGATCGCTAAAGTGTTTCTGATTCCTTGCGTGGTCAGTCTTGCTCTCGGAGTTGTATTTTGGGCTTATGATCGTCAACCTTACGGGAATATGGACATTCTGCCTGCGGTCAAACAGGATATGTCTGCAGTTCAGATTACAACAGAACGGAAATTGTCCGATAAGGATACTACTGTTTCTATTTACAAAAACAAATACGCCGAAGATAAAACCTATATTCAAAACATACAATCATGGTTTGCTGAATTGGAAAACTTAAGTTTTTCTAATACCACACGCCGAGAAGGTGAAGACTATGTTTATACCGGAACAGATGCAAATGGCAACGAGTTTCAGATGAATTTTTTCTTCCGCAGCGGACAATGGAGTTACACCACATTTGCGGAGGATGCAGCCCGGCTGACAGAGGAAACCGTACAGCAATACAGAAACCGTTATGAACCTTGGATGAAAAAAAATGGACTTCTTCCCGACAATGCTGTATTTTCTGCTCAGAACAACGATACTTTACGGTGGGATGTTGCTCCCGAATATGATGTTTCCGTAGGAGATGAAGCATTTCAGAATGGCTCAGTTATGATGCAGTTTGATGAAAATGGCACAGTGATTGATCTTTCCTATCAAATAAGTTGGAATGAGTATGTAACGACTGAGGATATCATTTCTCCGAATGAGGCTTATGTGCAAGTAGAGAGTGGTAATTTTGAGCAATATGTGCCATTTCAGCAGGGGGATATACTGTGTATAGAAGAATGCGAACTTGCCTATGTTTATGATACGAAAGGCTTTTACCAGCCAGTATACCAGTTCAGTGGATATATTAACAACGCAGAAAATCTGTGGGTCTGCCAAATTCCCGCGCTTGATCCGGAATTGGAGTAAACAAATTTTCGTACTTAAGGGAATCGCGATATGAAATCGAGAGATTGTGTGCTATAATCAGTGTGACAATCAGGATTTGATGAGGTGAGAAAATGAAAAATCCGTGGGAAGAAATTCCATTATCTGATTATGAAAATCATATGAAACTTGATTCTGTTATGCAATTACAGGCTATGAATGAAATGATGAAAGGTCAATTTTCTGCTTATCCTATTTCTAGTGTAATAATATTGGGGATTGCGGGCGGTAATGGTCTTGAGCATATCCAGAAAGATAAATTTGAAAGAGTATATGGGGTAGACATCAATTCTTCGTATCTGGAGGAAGTCGTTCAAAGATATCCGGAGTTGGATGGGCTTCTAGAATGTCTGTGTATCAATTTGATCGAGGAAACTGATAAGTTACCAAAAGCAGATATGGTTATTGCAAATCTTCTGATTGAGTATATTGGATATGAGTGCTTTCAGAAGGCAGTCAGGCAGGTAAATCCGAAGTACGTTTCATGTATTATTCAGATCAATATGGAGGATAACTGGGTGTCAGATTCTCCATATCTGCATGTATTTGACGAGCTAGATCAAGTACATCACCAAATGGAAGAACACGCATTGGAGAAAGCAATGCTTGAAATTGGCTATCATGCAATCGGAACTTTAGAGCGTATGCTGCCTAATGGGAAAAAATTAGTCCAGATAGATTTTGAGAGATAGCCTCCAAAAAGAAAATATCTTACCGGATGTTCATGCAGGGAAAGACGCTTTATGCCATTGCCAAGTACCTGATGGAGGAATATCTTTTTTTGGAACTTTGTCAATTATCATGGTATATTTAAAACGAAAAGGTCAGGAAAAAGGAGAACTGGTTTAGAGTCAGGGAGGATTATCCTATAGATCAGGTAATCCCCCTGCATATTTAGATTACTTATTCTTTTGCCGAATTCATTGTCTTATTAGCCCAATTCTGATACATAGCTGCAGTATCAGTGCTTGCGACTTTACATGTATATTCTTTTACATCAAGCCTGTAGACAGCCATTTTCTTAAAATGCTCAGCATGGAAATCATCTGTTCTCATATCACCCGCATGCTGTATCAGAATTCTGAGTGCATCATTCAGTTCCTCAGGCGTTTCAAGAAAGTGAATATCGCCATATCCGCAGACGCTCTCAAAAAGTGTGGTGGAGCCGCAGACAGTCTTGCCGATGTCAACGCCATAGTTTCTGTAGATTATAAATCCGACCTTATTATTTTTTTTAAGCAGTTCAGGTGTTTTGCCTTCACTTGCTCCGTGTAAGTAGATCTTAAGCCCATCTTTGGTATCTGCAAATCCGAAGTTCATTGTCTGCACATATGGATAATCGTCGTTATGCATTGCAAAATTGATAACGCTGCATCTTCTCAGCACTTCCATTATTTGATTATGATCTAGTACTTCTTTTTCTTTTCTTCTCATTGCTTTATCCTCCCATATTTATTATTTGGTGCGATTGAATATATGGTTCTTACATTTGTTTCTATATTCTTTCTATATTATATGTTGCAAAAGTCCTATCTAAAAGGTACAATTTTATTAAATCTAAGAGGACAATTTTAATTGACTTTCCGTGGAGGTGAAATATGATCTATATAGATCCGAACTTAAGCATTCCCATCTACATACAGTTGTATGAGGCCATAAAGGAAGATATTCTCGATGGGACGTATTCTTGCGGTTCGTATCTCCCGCCTATAAGAAAACTTGCTTCCACTCTGTGTGTATCTAAGAACACTGTGGACAACGCATATCAGCAACTGGCAGTTGAAGGGTATATAAAGAGCCGTCCGGGCGCGGGTCATATAGTTCTCGATGCTGGGAATGCAGCCGGCTCGTATCGGCATACAAAACCTTTTCAGCAGGAAAAAACTATAAATCCTGTCATTGCTTCGGACGAAAATAATATAAAGATTGATTTCCGGTATGGGGATCTGTCTCCTGAATTTTTCCCGAATGACTACTGGCGCAAAGCAGCATCACATATCTTTTCATCCGTTGAATCGATTAAAATGTCTGGTTATGATGATGCAAGAGGTGACGAATGTCTTAGAAAAGCGATATCTTCTTATGTCAGAGAACATAGAGGTATTAGCAGTACCCCAGATCAAATTATTATCTGCAGTGGATTCGCCCATTCTATAAATATTGCCTGCGACCTCATTGAAAAAGACTGTCATTGCATAGGTATGGAAGATCCGGGATTTTATTCTGCCAGAGACATGTTCAGATACAAGGGATTTTCTTTTTTTCCTCTTCATCACTATCCGGAGAACACCTATTTTGATGATCTTGCGGTTTCTGGCGCCGACTGCCTGTATGTGACTCCTTCGCACCAGTTCCCCATGGGAGGTGTCATGCCGGTGGATGTGCGGTACCGGCTGCTCAACTGGGCTTCCGAAGGGAATCGGTATATCATAGAAGATGACTATGATAGTCAGCTAAGATATCACTCAAGACCGGTCCCATCTCTATATTCGCTCTGTACAGATGACAGAGTTATTTACATCGGGACATTTTCAAAGTCGCTTTCGCCCGCTATACGCATTAGTTATCTTGTATTGCCGCGACGCCTTGCAGATAGATATAATGCTTTGCCTCAGTACAGACAGTCCTATGTGTCGTGGCTTGATCAGAGAATTTTGGCAAAATATATTGAAGATGGAGCGTTTGCAAAACATCTTCGCAAGATGAATACTATATGCTGTACGAGACATGACCTTATGAGAGATCTTCTTATTGAAAAATTCGGAGATAGAATTAAAATATTCGGAATGAATGCGGGTCTGCATATGGTTCTTAAGTTAAATGATAATGTCAGTAATAGTAAACGTATTCGTCTTGCCCAAGATGCAGGTGTGGCTGTATACTCGATAGATGACTGCTTTGCAGATCTTAAAACAGCTCCGGACAACCTCATACTTATTGGTTTCGGTAAAGTTACCGAAGATCAGATAAGACATGGGCTGACACGATTGGAAAAAGTCTGGAACTTGTCTTGTGTTTAACAAAATTAAAAAAAACATATTGACAAATTTCGATTTGAGATATATACTTTAGATATCAAATCGAAATAATTGAATGTGAAGTGGAGATATGAGAGATTTTAAATCAATAGTGAAGGTGTTTAAAGCGTTAGATGATGAGAAACGATTGCAAATTTTAGAAATGATACAAAGCGGGGAAAAATGTGCTTGTGTCATTTTAGAGGATATGCAGATCAGCCAGTCAACCCTTTCTCATCATATGAAAATTTTGTGCGACTCAGGAATTGTAACAGGCAGAAAAGAGGGCAAATGGATTTATTATTCCATCAGTCCGGAGGGCAGTGCGAAGGCAGTGGAGTTGTTGAAAGCATTGACATCCCCTTTGCCACCTATAAGTTCCTGACAGTAAATATGTCGAAACCAAGAGTGATAAGATGCCACGTTTACCGTGGCTTTCGCTTAAATCAACAAATCGAAAAAAAACGATTTATTATACGGAGGTATGTAAATGTGTGTTTGTGGAAGTCGGATTCATTGTCGATCACGATAGTAAAAGTACTGTTTTATTAGTCCCGAAATTAAAATTTGACAGAAAGAAGGTAAATCGCTATGTTTACATATGAAACTTTACTACATGCGGGAAAGACTTTTTTGATGCTGTTTGGTGAACTATTTGGTTTGTTCATCGGAATCAGCTTTGTAGTTGCCCTGCTGCAAATTTATATTTCGCAAGAACGAATCAAGCGCATTTTGACCACTCCACGAAAGGGGCTGAATAGTGTTCTTGGTGCCCTGCTTGGAGCCGTGACGCCGTTTTGCTCTTGCTCTACCATTCCGGTTCTGGTCGGACTGTTTAAAAGCGGGGCTCCATTCAACGGTGCAATATCGTTTCTGCTGACCTCTCCGATCTTGAACCCTGCCATTATTACGTTACTAACAGCGTTTTTTGGCATAAAAGCAACAATCGTTTATGCAATCTTTACCTTTGCGTTTGCAGTAATTATGGGATTGGTTCTTGATAAAGCCGGTTTTGAAAAATATGTAAAGAATGTATCCATAAAGGGCGGACATCAGGATGGTGTTTGCGGGAAAATTTGCAGGGCAGTTTTTGGCAAAAGCAGTGGCAAGCCATCAAACTATCCCTAAAAGATGCATTGAGTTTATTTAAGGGAGTGGTGTTGTTCCTGTTGCTGGGGGCAGGAATCGGCGCGTTCATCTATGAATTCGTTCCCACAGACCTGCTGGCAAATTTTGCAGGAGCAGGGAGTCTTTGGGCTGTCCCATTGGCTGCGATTGTACAGGTTATGTATTTAATTTCGTATTATAAGGAGGAAATGATTATGGCAGAGAAAAAAAGAGTATTTAGTGGATTGTTTGGTAAAAAGTCTGATGGTTGCTGTAATATGCAAATTACAGAGGAAAGCTGCTGCGATGTAAAGGAGAAACCAAAGAAAAAAAGGAGCTGCTGCGACATGGAGATCGTAGAAGAAGCTGAACAAGACGGTGGTTGTTGTGAGAAGCAGTAACTAATAGTCAATCAGTCTAAAACAATATTGCTTTGTAGAAATATCCAGCCTTTCCTTTTATGTTTCAAGCGACTATCACATAATTATTGATAATGATGTGATTCTTATCACACTTTTATATGATTTGGCGTGACAACATGTCATAAACAAACGGATTAGAATTTCCTGTGACGGCAAAAAAATGGGATGTGTCGGAGCGTAGCGTTAGAAACTATTGCGCCCAGGGACGTGTGAATGGAGCGTTCCTTACCGGCAAGACTTGGAACATTCCCGAAAATGCAGAGAAACCGGAGCGTGCCAACAAGAGAAAAGAGGAACCGATTACTCTGCTGGATATTCTGAAAGAGCAGAAAGCAAGTAAATATTCCGGAGGCATTTACCATAAGACACAGATTGATTTAACATACAATTCAAACCATATTGAGGGAAGCCGTCTGACCCACGATCAGACCAGATATATTTTTGAAACCAATACGATCGGCGTTGAAAACGAAGTTCTCAATGTGGACGATGTGATTGAAACAGCAAACCATTTCCTCTGCATTGACATGATTATCGAGAATGCAAAAACAGTATTGACGGAGAAGTTCATCAAGGAGCTGCACCTGATCCTGAAGAACGGCACCAGCGAATCCAGAAAAGATTGGTTTGCTGTCGGTGACTATAAGAAACTACCGAACGAGGTTGGTGGTATGGATACTGCCCTGCCGGAAGAAGTTGCCGATAGGATGAAAGCATTGCTGACAGAATACAATGCAAAGGAAGAAAAGACCTTTGAAGATATTCTGGACTTTCATGTGAAGTTTGAACGGATTCATCCATTCCAGGACGGTAATGGTCGTGTAGGTAGACTGATTATGTTCAAAGAGTGTCTGAAATATAATATTGTTCCGTTCATTATCGAAGATAATTTGAAATTGTATTACTATCGTGGATTGAAAGAATGGAACAACGAAAAGGGCCATTTGACAGATACCTGTCGGACTGCGCAGGATAAATATAAAGCGTATTTGGACTATTTTAGAATCCAGTATTAAAACGAGGAAACGAGGTGCAGTTATGTCAGCGGGTAAGAACTGGAAATTTGAACTTGAAGAATATATCAAACAGAGTGAGCCCGGACAAATTGAAAAGAGTGAGGCTTGGCAGACTGCGATTGGCTTGCAGGCGGTAGATGGACTGAAAACCTCTGAATACCTTCTTGATACTGCCAAGGAACATATCGAAGGAAAAATTAGCATTGATGAAGCACAGAAGCGTATTCAGAACTACTATGAGCAGCGTACTGATCGTATTGAAATAGAGAACGGCACCAAGGAAGCAGATATTGTATCGACAAGAATTGCGAAGCTTTTGGGTGAGAAAGCATTTCAGTTCTCCCCTGCTGAATGGGTGACGATTCACCGCAGACTGTTCGAGGGCGTCTTTTCTCATGCCGGTCAGATAAGACAGTGGATATTTGGCAGATACATCCCTTCTGCGAAGGTAATACCAGATCAACTGCAGTTTTTATGATTAAGTACATGAAAACATTTGGTTTCCATGTAAATAATGATGCGTTCGAAAAGAACTCCTGGTATTTCCGCAATGCATTGGTGAGAGCAAACTACAACGACCTGCAGAACGGAGTCCATGCCACAACGAAGTTTTTGGAAATGTTTTTCAGCAACCTGCTTTTAGATAACAACTACGAGCTGAAGAACAGATATTTGCATATTGATTATGTAGAGGATAATGCTTCCCAAAGTGTCAACTCCAAAATTCCAAAGTCTCAATTTGACACTTTGGAATGCACTTTGGAAGAACTGGCGGTCTTGGAATTGATCTTCAAGAATCCGGCAATTAAACAAAAAGAACTGGTAATAGAAACCGGAAAATCGCTCAGCACCGTAAAGCGAATCATGGAGTCTTTGCAGAAAAAGGAATATATCCGCAGAGTGGATGGAAAGAGATACGGTAAGTGGGAAGTTTTGGTGTAATAGCATTGTTATAAAATGAGCACCTACGCTTTCGCATAGGTGCCCTTAAAATCAATGTGCTTTGGCTTTATGGTTGGCGAGAGTCTTTCCTGCTTTACTCTTTGCAGACTTGGAGGAACTCTTAGATGCGAGAGCCTTACCAGCTTTACCTACTTTACCGCCGTGATGTACTGCCATGATATTCACCTCCTTGAATTAACCCTTCGGCGGATAAGGATCTCCGCCATGGCTGTCTGCATCGGAGTAACCGTAATTTGAATAGGCTAATCAGATATGCGGAGCTGCTCAAATGTGGGGATGTAATGAAAAAGTATCTAGAGGTGCTGGTATGACAAACGCTATATCCGTAAAGGACAGATTACAGCGTATTCCAAATGATGCTGAAGAAATGAAGAAAGTATTTAATGACATTTTTTCTATAGAGTGCGATGATGCGTTACGATTTGATCTGAATGCGCTTGAGGTTATCAATATAACGGAATTCAAGGAGTATCATGGTGTAAATGTATCTATTATGGGATATCTGGACAGAACCAAGATTCCCGTATCAATAGATATTGGTTTTGGTGATGTGGTGTATCCCGAAAGAATGAAAATGGAGTTCCCGGTTCTGCTGGACATGGAGGTTCCGGAGGTATGGATGAGACAAGGCAGGGAAGATGGAGAGCCTTTATAAAAAAGAAGAAAGCACTGGTGAAAGTAGAATTTGAAGAAACTATGCAACTATTAAAAGAATTATTGCTGCCCATCGTGGATTCAATTCATAACGATAATTCCTTTGAGCAGACATGGAGTAAAGAAACCAAAAGCTGGATGTAAATACATAAAATTAGTAATAGGGATCGTGTAGAGATACATGGTCCTTTGATTTTGCAAAGAATTAGGGAAGGAGAGGATTCCAATGGCTGGAAGAAAGCCAAAGCCTACAGCGGTTAAGAAGCTGGAAGGCAATCCGGGAAAAAGAAAACTGAATACAAAAGAGCCGGTTCCGGAAAAGGGAATGCCTATTTGCCCGGAGCATATTACTTCTGGTGGCTCAACCTTTGAAACGGAGAACTGCATTTGTTGAAATATGCAAGAAGGTAGGTAAGAGCGAATTGGCAGCAGCTATCGCTCTTTATCTTTTGTATGCGTACAATGAGCCAAGTGCAGCGAATCGCCAGTTATACGTTGTGCTTACCAAGTACAGTTCTGATGCAAGATAGAATCAGTTTCACTTCATGATTACGACTGCCGGGAATAATAGAAATTCCATTGCTTTTGAGTTGCATACAAAGGCGATTAATATCTTAGAAGGCAGGCGTGTAGATTCGACCTTTTATCCGGTGGTCTATGGACTAAAGGATGATGAGGATTGGGAAGATGAAGCAAACTGGTATAAGGTAAATCCTTCCCTTGGATATACGGTTGATATTGAAAGACTTCGTGATGCCTACAGGGAAGCGAAACAGAATCCGGCGGATGAGATTACTTTCAAGTGGCTTCGAATGAATATGTGGGTATCCAGCACAACATCATGGATTCCGGATGCAATCTTCATGAAAGGCAATGAACCGATTGATATGAAGTTGCTGGAGGGAAGAGACTGTTATGCCGGACTGGACTATATCGAGCACAGGAGATATCACTGCTTTGGTGTTGATATTTCCACCGAGATATTCGGATGAGAAGTACATTCCCCACTCCCCAAATCCCGCAACCTATGATAGAATATTCGCAGTAGTAAAACACCCCAATTCTTACTACGATTTTACTACGTTTCATGTCCCGGGCTTGCCCCGTTTTGCCGCATTTTGCTTATTCTGTGACAAATTTAGCAATCTCAAAGCAAAATTTATAGTCGGCAAACTGCGGCAAATCGAGGCAGAACACGGCATTTTAGGAGGATTTTCGTTTATGATAAAAGTATTATTTGTTTGCCACGGCAAACCGAACGGCAAATATTCATAGCCAACGCAAATCGTGTCAAAACGGTGCAAATCGCGGCAGCGGAAATGGTGTTTACACCGTTTTTACTACGATTCAATTACATCCTATACTATGACAGGGTGTCGTGGGGGCAAATTGCGGCAAAACGTGGCATTTAAGGGACAATAATTATGAATGTAAAAAATAATGTTTGTTTGCTGTGCGGGTATCTTCCGTTTTTGTATGTAGGATTGTAGTGGGATAAGTTTACAAAGCAGGTGTTGATACTGATGTCAGGTTTTAAGTATTGCAGTTTTGGGTTGTGTTTCTTTGACGGATTTTAGTGCATGAAATTGCGATGAATCGCAAAAAATTTCATTAGGAGTTGTAAAATCAATCCGAAGGGGATACAATACTAATGAAGAATTTTGCGATAAATCGCAAAAACTTTCAGTAGAAAGAAGGATCATGATATGGAAATTAAGAGAGACATCTATTTGAATAAGCTTATCAATAAGAAGCATAATGGACTTATCAAGGTGGTAACTGGCATCCGTCGCTGCGGAAAGTCTTACTTGTTGTTTAATCTGTTCAAGGATCATTTGCTGGCAGAAGGAGTGGATGAACAGCACATTATAGAAATTGCGTTTGATTCCTTTGAGAATAAGCGTTTTCGTGATCCAGAAGTTCTGTATCCCTATCTCAAGGAGCAGATTAAAGATGATGGAATGTACTATGTGCTGCTGGATGAGGTACAGCTTTTGGGAGAGTTTGAATCCGTACTAAACAGCCTGATTCGTATGAAAAATGTGGATGTATATGTGACAGGAAGCAATGCCCGGTTTTTGTCCAAAGATGTGATTACCGAATTTCGGGGACGGGGAGATGAAGTTCATATGCATCCTCTCAGTTTTGCTGAATTTATGTCTGTCTATTCGGGGACGAAACAGGACGGCTGGAATGAATATATGCTTTACGGCGGACTGCCGCCTATCATGAACATTTCAAGTCCGGAGGAAAAGATTAATTTCCTCAAGTCGCTGTTTGAGGAGACCTATATTTCGGATATTGTAGGCAGACATAATGTACGCAATCGGGCAGAATTAGAGGAACTTCTGAACATTCTCTCGTCTGCTATCGGCTCGCTTACAAACCCGACAAAGCTGTCGGCTACTTTCAAAACTGTCAAGCGGAAAACCATCAGTAACACAACCATCAAAAGGTATATCGACTATCTTTGTGATTCTTTTCTGATTGACAGTGCTGTCCGATATGACATTAAAGGTAAGAAGTATATCGACACACCGGTCAAATATTATTTTACTGATTTGGGACTACGCAATGCCCGTCTCAATTTCCGTCAACTGGAAGGAACTCATGCTATGGAGAATATCATCTTCAATGAGCTGAAGATACGGGGGTTCAATGTGGATGTGGGAGTTATCACTCTGAATAAAACTAATGAAAAAGGTCATGGAATCCGCAAGCAGTTGGAAATTGATTTTGTTTGCAATAAAGGATCCAAGCGTTATTATATCCAGTCGGCCTATGCAATTCCGAACCAAACAAAGATGGAACAGGAGCAGCGCTCCCTGATGTTGACTGGTGATTTCTTCAAGAAGATCATCATCACGAAAGACGTACCTGCACCGTATTACAATGACGATGGAGTGTTGATTATGAGCGTCTATGATTTTCTGTTGAATGAGGGCAGTTTGGATAACTGATTGATGGAAAAGAGTAAAAATGTAGTCGGTAAAACGGAGTGGAATGCGGTTTCTCAGGAGGCTTTGCACCTATGATAGAGAGAGGATATACATGGAGGATTTAAATTTAAAACCTGTTCAGAAAGCAGCATTATCTTTGATTCAAAATGATCTGAGATTTTTATACACGGTTATAAAAAGAATTAATCCTAATGAATCGAATTATATTCCGTCACTTTTGCCATATATGGGTGTTATAATTGATGGAGCAGAAGAATGGGTAAAAGCTATTAATAATTCCAGTAAAGTGAAATTAGAGATACCGATTTTTTCCAAATCGGAACAGACTTACTATGAAGAAATGAGAAATTCTATTAAAATGTGGCAGAATGATTATTCTGTTATTTATGAAACTCTTAAAGAAGCGTATCATGTAAGTGATGATTATTTTGGAAATGTTTGCAAACCACTTGCTAAAAAATTGAAGTTATATGATATTTTTGGCGTTGATAGGGCAAATGGGGTAATTTGTGGAAACACGATTTTATGTTATTATTATACTCCGCTGTTTTCATATGGTCGGAATATTGGAGAATATATCAAAGCAATGTCAGTTATTGGAGGTAAGTATATAAAACTTTTTAATGCAACGAAAGAATATCCAGTCGATACTTCAATAAAGTATGATGTTCGTGATTATGGAGGATTTGTGAAATCGCCAGTAGGAAATACATTTAGTGATAAATTTGTACTATTTTCTGTTTTGTGCCAGATTAATTTTATCATCTGTTGTGTAGATTCTTGGGTACGAGAAGAAATATCGACAAAGATGCGCTTTGCATATTTACTTTATTATTCCTTGTTATATATTATTCCTCAAATAAACTTGAAATGGAATGCGAATTTGGTTATTAATTCGGAGTGGGAGTCTTGGCAATTTAGAAACGCAATGGCACATTATAAACTGGGTGTTGCATTAAAAAAGGATGAGTTGCTCTCTGAGGATATATTATTTGGTTTGACTCATAAGTATTTCAAATCAGATTATTTAATAGTTAAAAAGGGAATTATGCAAGAGTTGGAGAGTCTCGCATGTCAAATAGGAGATTATCTTCAACTTAAGGATGCAGTGATAAAAGTAAACCGATAGAAGTCGAGTAGTAAGATACTTCAATTTCTACTACGTTTTTACTACGATTGACGGTCTCAACTTGCCCCGCTTTGCCGCATTTTGCTTATTCTGTGACAAATTTAACAATCTCAGAGCAAAATTTATGCTCGGCAAACTGCGGCAAATCGGGGCAGAATACGGCATTTGAGGAGGATTTTCGTTTATGATAAAAGTATTATTTGTCTGCCACGGCAGTATCTTGAAAAGTCCCGAAAAAGCCTGTAAAATCAATGGTTTCATGGTGAAGAAAGGCGCTTACTACACCACTACTACACCATTTGTATTTGGGTTAGAGCCTTGATGTGACAATAAAAAGAGTCCTTGGATTATCATAGAATTTTGAAAGATATTTTGATATGATGTGTTAGGTAGACTGTTTTTACCCAATCTAAATAAAAGATAATGGCAGAATTAATGTGAAGAAATTATAAAAAAATAGAGCAAAGGAGCTATGCTTGGAAATGGAAGAAAAATATTTGGAAGCAGTAAGATTTATTAAGGCGGCAATTTTGAAAAGTCAATATCAAGCAGCAAGATATGTTAATAGCGAGCAGTTATCACTCTATTATGCTATTGGTGCATATGTATCCGCCAATTCTCGAAAAGGAACATGGGGAACTGGAGCTATTAAGGAAATTAGTACTCGATTACAGGAGGAATTACCTGGACTTCGAGGCTTTTCTGATGCAAATATAAAACTCATGCGACAGTTTTATGAAGAATGGAGTCCTTTGTTGGCGGGCTTTACAGAGACTGATCAGACTGGTAAATCGCTAACCGCAGTTAGCGATTTAAGTATAGTACAAATTTTTCTTCCAGAATCAGATAAAAATCGAACACAGATGATAAATGATTTCAACATGGAGTATTTTACTTCTATTGGCTTTTCCTTACATATGATGATTATCCGCAAGGCAAAAGATATAGATGAGAGGATGTTTTATATTCGTGAGGCGGCAATTGGGCATTGGAGCAGGAATATGCTGGAATTACGTTTAAAGGAAGATTTATATCATCACAGAGGAAGTATGCCCAATAATTTTAAAATTACCATTCCAGAGAATAAGCAATATCTCAAAGCTATACAATCTTTTAAAGATGAGTATTTGTTGGATTTTGTGAATATAGAGGAGTTGGATATTTCTGATCCACAAGATTTAGATGAACGTGTTTTGGAAGGCGAAATAGTCAGAAATATCCGTAATTTTATTCAATGCCTTGGTTCGGGATTTTGTTTTATCGGAAATCAACACAGGATTGTGGTAAATGGAGATGAATTCTTTTGTGATCTTTTGTTTTTTCAGCGGGATTTAAAGGCACTGGTTGTTATTGAACTAAAAAAAGGCAAGTTCAAGCCTGCTTATCTTGGACAACTGAATTTTTATCTTACAGCGTTGGACGAACAGGAACGAAAAAATGGAGAGAACCCATCTATTGGAATTCTCATGTGTAAAGAAGTCAATAGAGGTGTTGTCGAAATGGCGATTAGAGATTACAGCAAGCCGTTGGGGGTTGCTACTTATCGTACGGCAGACGAATTGCCAGGAAATTACAAGGTGCTTGCTCCGATATTAGAGGAAGTGCCCAAATTGCTTGAGATATCAGCAATGCCGGAAAAGCCATTAAAGTGAAAGATATGAGTTACATTTGCCTGTAGATTTATATTTGCAATTAAAAGAATACGTGCGAATTCGAAATTCATTGAATACTCAAAATACAAAATTACTAGTAAAGTATGAAGGAAAGAGTTTGAATGGAGTATCAGATTTAGAAGCCGCCTTGGTATTGGAAAATGGAGAAAAATGTAACGTAACGGGAATTCAAAAAAATATTATAATAAAAATGATTAAAGCTAACATTAGATTGAATATTATTATGAAGTTGACAGATGCTGGGATGAGAAATATAAATTACTGTATTGATGTGGTAAATGAAGAAGCAGACATAGAAGATAATCTCTTTTTGGATAGTAAAATTAGAAGTTTTGAAACTTTTACTTTGCTTTAAATGAGGATTATTCAGACTGTTTGATTTTGATATATAGTAACACCACTTACTACACCATTTGCCCGTGAATTTGCGTAGATTTACATAGAATTACGTGAATGGAGCAAAAATCAAAAATGAAGAAAAGTGCCGAAAAGCCTGTAATATTAAGGTTTAAAGGCTTATGAAAGGATATATTCAAGATGATAAAAATACTCTTTATCTGCCACGGCAGGACAGCGGCGTGAAAGTGCTTGAGGGCAATTACTGCGATAAACTGCGGCAAATCGGTGCAATAGGGTTAGCGGGGTACTACGGTTTTACTACGATTGAGGGACTCAAAATAAAAAGTGTGAAAGTAACAGTCTGGAGGA
>NZ_JBNPMC010000045.1:0-29053 GCF_050313795.1 Bariatricus sp. SGI.154 | reverse complement strand
AAATTGCAATTTCCCCCGTCCCCAATTCATTTTGCCGTGTCCCTTTTTGGATTTGCCGTGTCCCTTTTTGCGATCAGGTTTAATTTTTGATAGTTCAGGTATGTTTTTTTATAAAAGAATCCTTCAATTCGGTAATACAATGAAAGCGTAATATGTTAATATGTACATAGAGTCGAATGAATGGGGAAGTATATGGAATTGTTAAAACTGGTGATTGTAGATGATGAACCGATATTATTACAGGGGCTTTTGAGTACCTATGATTGGGAGAGCATGGGATTCGAAGTAGTTGGAACTGCACAGAGCGGTGAACAGGCAATACAGGTTATAAAGAAGAAAAGACCACATGTGGTGCTGACGGATATCCGTATGAAGCAGATTACTGGTCTTATGGTGATGGAGGAGATCCAGAAGGAGGAGATAGACTGCCTGTTTATTGTACTGAGTGCGTACCGGGATTTTGAATATGCGCAGCAGGCGTGTGATCTGGGTGCATTTGCTTATCTGTTGAAGCCGATTGAGGATGACAAGCTTCGGGAGACGATGCTGAGTGCTTACAGAAAATGCATGGAGCAGTTGAAAAACGAGGCCAAATACGAGAGTTGGGAGAAACTGCTCGTGAAGGATGCGACCAGTTTCCTTCAGGTGGTCGTGCAGAAATATGTCCATGGAGGAATCGAACTCTCCAGGGTGAAGGAGGTCTTCGAGACGATCGGGGATGTTCTGAAGGATGGAGACCGGTTTATTACTGTCTGTGTGGATATAGATATTGCATATAAGATTACAAATTCTCTGGATTATGAGGCTGCACGTATCGCAGTGTTGAAATATCTGGAGGACAGGATCAGTGAAGTATATTTCTATTGGAGATTCGAGAATCATGAAGGCAACTGTGTGTTCATCATTAAGACACAGGACAATACGACGGTCAGAGAGTTGAAGAAACTTTTGGAATGTGCCAAGAGAGAAGAGCAGAGCCCTGTCATAGCCTCGATCTCAAAACCTTATAAGGGAATTGAAGGGATTAAGAAGAGTTTTGAGGAGGCACAGCAGGTATTTGGGCTGGCGAGTATCTCAGGAGCCAGTGCACTTGCTGTTCCGGAAGAAGTCGAGATGAAGCGGGAGAAGGCTTATTCTGATGATTCGGAACTGCTGATCATCAATGCAGTCCGCAAGAATAATATGCAGGAGTTAAAAGGGGCATTTGTACATTTTATATACAGTCTTCCCAAAGAGGAAGAACTGCAATGCCAGTATATTCATAAGGTTATGCTAAGAGTGGAACTTATGATAAAGGATTCTTATGGGATGACAGACGAACTTAAGGAGAAGTTTCAGAATTATTACTCCAACCTGAATCATCTTAATGCAGCTAAGGCGGTGGACGTATGTTATAAGATACTGGGCAATGCAGTAGAGTCAAGAATTTCCAGCGCATCCGATGAGACGAAGTATTTTAAAGAATATATGTCGGAAGCGGTTGCCTATATTGCAGAACATCTGAACGATGAGGATCTGTCTATCGTATCGGTGGCAACGCATGTCTATCTGAACCCGGTATATTTTGGACGTGTATTCAAGAATACCTTCCATATGACTTTTAAGAAATATCTGCTGCAGCAGCGTATGGAGAAGGCGAAGCGGCTGCTGGAGGAAGGGAATGTAAGTATAGGGAACATCTGCGAGCAGGTGGGGATCAACAATCCTTCGTATTTTTCGCATCTGTTCAAGCAGTATACGGGCAAACTGCCCAGTGAATACAAAAAGGAATATGAAGTATGACAAAGAGGATGAATTCTGGAATTCAAAGAAGATATCTAAAATATACGATTGCGCTTTTGATACTGGCTCTTCTTTTGTCCAGCATTGGAGTGTGGGCGTATATGACGAAGAATCAGAGAGGAATCATTGTGGACAAATATGAATTCATGGGCGAGAAGATGGGAATCGCCCTGGAGAATCTGTATCAGAAAAGTGATGAAGTGACGGCAGAGTGTATTTTGTACGATGATGTGCAGAAAAGCCTGCAGGCCAATGGCTTAGAAGAGGTGCAAAAGAGTGGGCTGAGCAAGTATTTTGCATATGTTGATATGGAGGATGTGGAGGAATACTGTTATGTGGATAACCATCAGAATATCTATACGCGGTCTTATTCCAAAGTATCTTATGAGGAATTTGCAGACAGCGGATTCGCTCGGATGCTGGGAGAGGATTATTCAACGACGCGGTGGTTCTGGACGGAAGATACTCTCTTTGGGACTAAAGAGCCTGCGCTTTTCATCGGAAGATATGTCAGGAACATGGAGTATGCCCACGAGCCGGGGATGCTGTTTTTCAAGATGAAAGATGAGTTCCTCGGGCGGATTCTTAAGAGCGGCATGAATGTAACGAATGAAGTTGCCGTAGGAATCCTGGATGCAGAGGGACGGGTATGCAGCCTGGTGATGAGTGAGGATTGCCATATACCACAGGAACGGATTGCAGAGGCAGTCGCGAAGCAGGATGGAGACGGTATGATATTAGGCGGAACAGAGGTGCAGGGCGGAGTGGTGTCTGCATACCGCCAGGGAGATGCTGGCATGGTGGTTTTTACCTATGTGCCGGAGAGCGTGCTGAATCAGGGCTTGACAAGACTTTTGCTGGTATTGGGCGGAATCTATCTGATGGTGGTTGCTGTTGCTGTGAATCTTAGTATCTATTTTTCGAAGCGTTTCACGAAGCCGATTCAGGATATCACTGAGGCGATGACAGGGTTCGATGGCAATGATTTTGAGCGGACGATTGAATTGCATACGAATACGGAATTGGATCAGATCGGACATTCGTATAATGAGATGCTTGGGAATATCGAACGGCTTCTGCAAGAGATTAAAGATCAGGAGAAAGAACTAAGGACCAGTGAATTGAATATGCTGATCAGCCAGATTAATCCTCATTTTCTCTATAATACACTGGATACCATCTATATGCTGGCTCGGATTAATAAAGAAGAGACAACCATGAAGATGATACAGGCGCTGTCCAAATACCTGCGGTTGTCCCTGAACAAAGGAAATGACGTGGTCACGGTGGAGGATGAACTGGAGAATGTCAAGAGTTATATGGAGATACAGCAGATCCGAAACGAGAATCTTTTCCAGTATGAGATTGATTGCCGGGTGGATGCTGCCAGGACCCGAGTCCTAAAACTGATCTTGCAGCCGCTTGTGGAGAATGCGATCAAATACGGCTTCTGTGACATCTTTGAAGGCGGAGTCATTCGTATCATTGTGGAGGAGCGGGAACGGTATCTGCAATTCAGAGTGTACAACAGTGGAATGCCGATAGAAACTGAGATGTGTGAGAAATTAAACGGACTGAGCGTTCAGCCTCTTGCGAAGATGAAAGAACTGTTTCCGGACAGCCGGCATGGCTACGGGGTTGTGAATATTATCACGCGTCTGAGGCTGAAATATGGAGAGGGAGTGCGATTCTACTATGTAGCAGAGGAAGATGGAACCAGCTGTATTGTAGAGATTCCTAAGGATGGAGAAGATGATCATGAGATGGAAGCGGACATATCATAGAGAGCGTAATAGAAGGCGTAATAGAAGGGGACTTATGGGGGCGCTGTGTCTGTCGATGGCTGCGAGTCTTGCAGCAGGCTGTGGAGTGAAAGAGACGACAGAAGAATCGGGAGCGACAGAAGAAGTCGTCATTCCGATGATTCTGACCGTGGATTCTACAACCGGCAACCGCAACGAGGAGAAATTAATTGAAGCGTTCAATGAAGAATATCAGGGAATCTATCGAGTGGATGTTGAATGGATCGTGGAGACGGAAGAAGAGTACCGGCAGAATCTTAAGCGCCGGAATGTTACGGATGAACTTCCGGCAGTTATTACGGATCTAAGTATGCTGCCGTCTTTCTACCGGATGATGATACAGGATGGCAGAATCGAGGATATCTCTTCTTATATTGAAGAAGATCAGGAGTGGGCTGATATGATAGAGCCGGTGGTATTGGAAGGCTGCAGCGAACCGAGCGGAGAAGTCTATCTGGCGCCGATCAGTACGGCGGCTTTCTCATGCTCGGGCGTATTCTGGAATCAGGAATTGTTCGAACGGGCGGGGATAGAGACGTTCCCGGAGACCTGGGAAGAATTCTGGTATTGCTGTGAAAGGCTGGAAAATTATGGCGTTACACCGCTCGCTTTGCACACGGAAGGAACCGGATGGGCACCCATGCTTCTTGCCACGGCAGAACTGGCTGACAGCGAAGCGGGAGCAGATTTTATGAAGGAACTGTATCCTGAAAGTTATCAGAACGAAAATGGACTCCGGTTGGCGAATACGCTGGATCGTTTGTTCGATTACACCACAGATGATGCGCTGCACGTGGATTTTGATGTGGCTTATACGAACTTCTTCACGGGCAATGCGGCGATGATTCCGAATGGTTATTGGATGATAGACCAGATTCCGGAAGGATGGAAAGATAAAGTACGTTTTGCACCGTTTCCGGGGAATAAACTGATCTCTTCGCCGGAGACTTTCGGCTGGTCAATTGTGTCCAGTTATAGTGATGAGGTCAAAGAAGGGGCGGTTGAGTTCTTGAAATTCCGCACCCGGATGAACCAGGCTGAGAAAGAAGAAATGTTCAATCAGAATGCCCGGGGCTTAAGTCCGGCCGAGCGGGATTATATCCAGGCGTATCAGGGCAATCCGCAGATTGTTCCGAATTATCAGGTGAAGTGGAATTCCATACTTCAGGAGGAGATTCTGGGGGAGATACTTCCGGAACTGGTACAGGGGAAGATTACGGCGGAAGAATTCACCCGGAAAGAAGATGAAAGTATTCAGAAATTTGAAGAAGAGCAATAGAGAAGTTTATTTTTTGACATTTTAGGTTTGCGAATTGTTAAAGGTTTCCATTCCCTTTCTGCTACTATATTTACAGAACAAAGAAACCACAAAGTTTCAGAAAAGAGGGAAAGGATTATGAAGAATGCAAAACGATGGCTGGCTCTGGGGCTGGCAACGGTAATGACGGCTTCTATGTTAGCAGGCTGTGGATCAAAAGAAAGCGGAAGTGATGAAGGAGATAAAGGCGGAGATGGAAAAGGATCTGTCTATTATCTGAACTTCAAACCGGAGCAGGATGAACAGTGGCAGGATCTTGCCAAAACTTACACAGAAGAGACAGGTGTAGATGTTACGGTTGTTACGGCAGCATCCGGAGAGTATGAGACAACTCTGATGAGTGAGATGGGTAAGAGCAGCGCTCCGACATTATTCCAGGTAAATGGACCGGTTGGTCTGGCGAATTGGAAAGATTATTGCTATGATCTGGCTGACAGCGATGTTTACGGCGAACTGACAAGTGACAGTTATGCGTTGGAGGAAGACGGAACTGTATATGGTATCGGATATGTTATTGAGTCTTATGGTATTATCGTAAATAAGACATTGCTTGAGAAAGCAGGCTATACAGTAGAAGATATTCAGTCATTTGATGATCTTAAGAAGGTTGCAGAGGATATTACCAGCCGCTCTTCTGAACTTGGATTTGCTGCATTTACATCAGCAGGTATGGACGGTTCTTCTGACTGGCGTTATAAGACGCATCTTGCGAACCTCCCGATCTACTTCGAGTATGAAGATGAAGGAATCGCTTCTACAGATGCAATTAAGGGTACATACTTAGACAATTACCGTGCTATGTGGGATCTGTATATTAACAACAGTACATGCGAGCCATCAGAACTTGCTGCTAAGACTGGCGATGATTCCCGGAATGAGTTCCTTGCGGGAGAGGCAGTATTCTTCCAGAATGGTTCTTGGGAATATGCGAACCTGACAGGCGACGGACAGTTCACAGATGATGATCTTGCAATGATCCCGATTTACTTCGGAGCAGGAGATGAGGCGAATCAGGGACTGTGTACCGGTACAGAGAACTACTGGTGTGTAAACAGCCAGGCAAGTAAAGATGACATTCAGGCAACTTTGGACTTCATGAACTGGTGTGTAACTTCTGAGACAGGAACAAAATGCATGGCTGAAGATATGGGATTCGTTATTCCGTTCAAGAGCGCTGCAGAATCTCAGAACTTATTCGTAAAAGAAGATGCAGAGATGACAGAGGCTGGAAAGACCCCTGTATCATGGAACTTCACAACCATGCCATCTGAAGAGTGGAAGAATGGCGTAGGCCAGGCTCTGACGGCATATGCGGCTGATGAGACAGATGCAAACTGGGATGCAGTAGTATCCGCATTCGTCGATGGATGGGCTACGGAATACGAACTTGCAAATCAATAGGAATATAGGACAATAAGAGGATTTCATTAAGGACAGGCAGCAATCCTGCCTGTCCATTTTACGCTATGTGAGGAGGCGTTTTCATGGAAAAAGCGTTAAAACGATATTCGCCGATATTTGTCCTTCCGACATTTGCGGCGTTCATTATTGGCTTTATTATACCATTTATAGAAGGTCTGTATCTTTCGTTTTGCCAGTTTACAACAGTTAGCAATTTCAAATGGATTGGAATCTCGAACTATATTAATGCGCTGAAAGATACATCTTTTACAGATTCTTTTAAGTTTACAGTGGCATTTGCCATCGTATCGATTCTCTCAATTAATGTGCTTGGATTCGGATTGGCGCTGCTTCTGACCAAGGGATTAAAAGGAACGAATATCTTCCGTACCGTTTTCTTTATGCCGAACCTGATCGGCGGTATCGTGCTTGGTTATATCTGGCAGATCTTGATTAACTGTGTGCTTTCTATTGTTGGTCAGCCGCTGCTTGCGCTGAATACGAAGGCAGGCTACTGGGGGCTTATCATCCTGATGTGCTGGCAGCAGATTGGATATATGATGATTATCTATATTGCCGGATTGCAGAATGTATCGGAAGATTTGATAGAGGCGGCGAAGATTGACGGAGCAACCTTGAAACAGATCTTATGGAAGA
The DNA here is from genome assembly GCF_050313795.1 of Bariatricus sp. SGI.154. Taxonomy (NCBI): domain Bacteria; kingdom Bacillati; phylum Bacillota; class Clostridia; order Lachnospirales; family Lachnospiraceae; genus Bariatricus; species Bariatricus sp. SGI.154. The sequence continues at coordinate 22,093 of NZ_JBNPMC010000045.1, read as the reverse complement.
TTAAGATTCCGATGGTTATGCCATCCATTACAATCTGTGTGTTCCTGACACTTACGAATTCGTTCAAGTTATTCGATCAGAACCTTGCGTTGACAGGCGGTGACCCGAACCATACGACAGAGATGTTCGCGTTGAATATCTATCAGACGTTCTATGCGCGTGCAGGTATGCAGTGGAAGGGGCTTGGTCAGGCAAAAGCGGTGATCTTCTGTATTCTGGTCGTAGTGATATCTATGATTCAACTTAGAGCAACCCGTTCAAAGGAGGTGCAGCAATAATGGAAAAAAGGAAAAATATTGCAGATAAGATATGGATTGTGGTGCTGGCAATTGCTGCGCTTGCATATGTGTATCCAATCGTAATGATTCTGATGAATTCGCTGAAAGAAGAGACTTCGATCAGCACCGGAACTGCATTTAAACTGCCGACGGCAGATACATTTGCAGGGCTTGCTAACTATGTAGATGCGATTACATCCAAAGGATTCCTGCAGAGCCTGGGATTCAGTTTGTTCATTACCATTACATCCGTTGCGGCAATTCTGCTTTGCTGCTCTATGTGCGCGTGGTATATTACCCGTGTGCAGACGGTATTTACCAAGGGCTTGTATTTTATGTTCGTTTTGTCTCAGGTAGTACCGTTCCAGACGGTTATGTTCACTTTGTCACAGACGGCGGATTCTCTGAACTTGAACACACCGTGGAATATCTGGGTTGTATATCTGGGATTTGGTTCCGGTCTGGCGGTATTCATGTTTACAGGATTTATGAAATCTGTTCCGTTGGAGATTGAAGAGGCGGCTATGATCGATGGATGCAATCCTTTACAGACGTATTTTAAGGTTGTGCTTCCGATCCTGAAGCCGACGATGGTATCTGTTGGTATTCTGGAGGCAATGTGGGTATGGAACGATTACTTGCTTCCGACGTTGGTTCTGGATATTAAAAAATATAAAACGATTCCGATGTTAATACAGTATTTTAGGGGAAGTTATGGTAAAGTAGAGATGGGACCGATGATGGCAAGTATTATGCTTACTGTAATCCCGATTATTATTGTATACCTGGCCGGACAGAAACACATCATCAAAGGTGTGGCGGCAGGTGCTGTAAAAGGATAGGGTGATTCGTTTGAGAAGTAGTGGAGTTCTGATGCATCTGTCATCGCTTCCTTCTCCCCATGGAGTAGGAACGATGGGACAGAGTGCTCGTGAGTTTGTGGATTTTTTGGTGAAGGCGGGACAGTCATACTGGCAGATATTGCCGGTATGCCCGACCAGTTATGGAGATTCCCCGTATCAGTCTTTTTCGACATTCGCAGGCAATCCATATTTTATTGATCTGGATGAATTGGCGAAAGAGGGATTGATCGAAAAAGCGGAATATGAGGGGATTGACTGGGAAAGTACGCCGGGACGGGTGAACTATGGCGCTTTGTATAACAAGCGTTATCAGGTGCTTGAGAAGGCGGCAAAGAGATTTCTTGCAGGTAGTGCACAGAAGATACAGGCATTCGATGGATTTTGCCGGGAGAATGCGTTCTGGCTGGATGATTATGCGCTGTTCATGACGTTGAAGGGCGCTAATGACGGTGCGTCATGGCTTGCGTGGGAAGGACCGCTTAAGTATCACGATGAAAAGACGCTTAGAGATGTAGAAGAAAGGTATGCTCAGAAGATCGCATTCTGGAAGGTGCTTCAATATCTGTTCTTCCATCAGTGGAATGCTCTGCGTACCTATGCGAATGAGAAGGGCGTTGATATTATCGGGGATCTTCCATTCTATGTGGCACTGGACAGCGTGGATGTGTGGGCGCACCCAGAGTTATTTCAACTGGACGAGGAACGCCAGCCTATCAAAGTTGCCGGATGCCCTCCGGATGGATTCTCTGCCACCGGACAGCTCTGGGGGAATCCGCTGTTTGCCTGGGAGGAGCATTCTAAGACAGATTATGCGTGGTGGATACGTAGGATTGGTTATCTGTGCAAGGTCTATAATGTGCTGCGTATCGATCATTTCCGGGGATTCGATTCTTACTATGCGATTCCGTACGGTGATACGGATGCCAGCGGAGGATGCTGGCGTGAAGGACCGGGGATTAAGCTGTTCCGTGCGATGGAAGCAGCAATCGGACCACAGCGCATCATAGCGGAAGACCTGGGATTCATGACCCAGTCCGTCCGGGACTTGTTAAGAGAGAGCGGATTCCCTGGCATGAAGGTGCTGGAATTCGCATTCGACAGGCGGGATGATAACAACAGTGATTATCTGCCGTATAATTATAAGCCGCACTGCGTGGCATATGTTGGAACTCATGACAATGACACGATCCAGGGCTGGTTCGTATCTGCTGGCGCAGAAGATACGGCATATGCCAAAGAATACCTTCGCCTAGAGGATGCATCGAATTACCATTGGGATATGATGCGTGCCTTGTGGGAGAGCGTGGCAGAACTTACGATCGTGCAGGCGCAGGATCTATTCGGCCTGGGAAGTGAATGCCGGATGAACACGCCGTCTACACTTGGAAGTAACTGGACCTGGAGGACGCTGCCGGGAAGTCTCGACGAGGCACTGGCGGAGAAAATGCGGCATTATATGGAACTATATGGAAGGATTTAGCCGATTAGGGACAGGGTAAATTGAAAAAGGGACACGTCAAATCCAAATGGGGACGGGGGAAATTGCAATTTCCCCCGTCCCCATTTTAAGCCCCCAGATCAAATCTATCATCTAACAGCAGCCAATTAGCACGGAACAACTGCATAATCTACCGGTAACTCACCCCACGCAGCCCGAATTCCTCAACAAGATCGAATTTGCTGTTGAGGCTCCGCACATCTTCAAACCAAACTTCATGCTCTGCTTGGTCAGTATATATCCCATTCATATCATATGTCTTGTCAGCATAATAACGGAAATAAGGCGAGACAGGGATGTCAAAAGCAGCCGATATGCTGTCTACAGTATCCCCTTGTTTTATAGTATAAATCGTCATAGGCATCTCCGGATGGCATACTCTAGCCTATTATATGCCGGAGGAAATAAAATGTTACGAAAATAGATCCATCCTCGGTTGACTTCATATACAAACCATGTATAAAATAGGCTAAGGAGGTTGGGAAAATATGAAAAACGTTGAGAAAAATGCACGAAAATCTGTCGTTGTTACCATAGTGAAAATTATCATAGCAGTACTTTTGCTGTGCATTCTGGCTGTCGCAGGCTATATCATCTATATGCAGATGCATTATTATCGGATTGAAGACCACACAGCGCTTGAAGTTGAGAATAATACGGATGTGAGACTACAGACGGGCGCGACCTATACAGCGGTAACTTACAATATAGGATTTGGCGCTTATGGACCGGATTACAGTTTCTTCATGGATACGGGCGAGATGAAGGATGGCACGCCGACAACCGGAGAATATGGAAAAGCCATTAGCAAAGAGTCAGTGGTGGAGCATACAGAAGGTGCGATTCGGGAATTGAAGGAATTAGATGCAGATTTTATGCTGCTTCAGGAAGTAGATATAGATTCAGACCGGAGTTATCATGTGGATCAGGCAAAAGAGTTAAGAGAGGCATTTGCCGGGTATGGCAATGTATTTGCGAATAATTTTCATACCGCATATCTTCTCTATCCATTCTCAGATCCTCACGGCGCGGTTCAGGCAGGGCTTTTGAACTTCAGCCGTTATGAGATTGGAAAGTCCGAGCGGCGCAGTTATCCGGTGGACAATAGTTTCATTACGAAATTCACGGATTTAGACCGATGCTTTTTGGTTATGCGCCTGCCGGTAGAAGGTGGGCGGGAGTTGGTACTGATCAACAGCCACATGTCTGCATATGACGAGGGCGGACGGATCCGGGCGCAGCAGTTGGAATTATTGAATTATGTAATGGAAGAAGAGTATCAAGCGGGGAATTATGTCATCGTCGGCGGAGATTTTAATCATGCGCTTGGCGAAGCGGTAGCAGAAGGATTTCCGTCAGAGCAGAAGTTCCCGGCGTGGGTATCTATTCTAACACAGGAAGAGATGGCAGATGGAATTACCATGCTGCGGGCGGAAAATGAACTGGAAGTACCGACTTGCCGTGGGGCTGACATTGTCTATACGAAGGGCGTGAATTATACGACGGTTGTGGATGGGTTCCTTGTGTCGGTTAATGTGAAAGCAACTGCAGAGAATATAGATACGGATTTTGCGTATAGCGATCATAACCCGGTGAAGTTAGAGTTTGAATTAGCAGAGTAGGCTTAAGATTGTCTTCTGCCTTTCAAATCCTCATTTAATATGTTATAATGAAAAAACACGTTGATATAAAAGGAGTATATTGGTATGAATTTGATAACAATGAAAGAATTATACAAGAACAAGGAGAATTATCTGGATCAGAAGATCACTGTCGGAGGATGGGTCCGCAGTATCCGCGATTCTAAGACATTTGGATTCATCGTACTGAATGATGGTACGTTCTTTGAACCATTACAGATTGTATATCATGACAAGATGGACAATTTTGCAGAGATTTCCAAATTAAATGTTGGTGCTGCAATCGTTGTAACAGGAACGCTGGTGGCAACACCACAGGCGAAGCAGCCATTCGAGATTCAGGCAGATACCGTGGAGGTAGAGGGGGCATCCGCACCGGATTATCCGCTGCAGAAGAAGCGCCATAGTTTTGAATACCTCAGAACGATTTCACATCTGAGACCGAGAACGAATACATTCCAGGCTGTGTTCCGTGTACGTTCCCTGACGGCTTATGCGATCCATAAGTTCTTCCAGGAGAGGGGGTTCGTCTATGTGCACACACCATTGATCACCGGAAGCGACTGCGAGGGTGCGGGTGAGATGTTCCGCGTAACGACGCTGGATATGGAGAACCTTCCGAAGAATGAAGACGGCAGCGTGGATTATACACAGGATTTCTTCGGCAAAGAGACAAGCCTTACGGTAAGCGGTCAGCTCAATGGCGAGACTTACGCACAGGCGTTCCGTAATATCTATACATTCGGTCCGACATTCCGTGCAGAGAATTCTAATACCACGAGACATGCAGCAGAGTTCTGGATGATTGAGCCTGAGATGGCATTTGCAGATCTGGATGACAATATGATGCTGGCAGAGGCTATGCTTAAGTATGTCATCAGTTATGTGTTGGAAGAAGCGCCGGAGGAGATGAAGTTCTTCAACTCATTCGTTGATAAGGGCTTGCTGGAGCGTCTTCACAACGTGGTTTCTTCGGATTTCGCCAGAGTTACTTATACAGAGGCGATTGAGATTCTGGAGAAGAATAACGATAAATTCGAATATAAAGTATCCTGGGGAGCAGATCTTCAGACGGAGCATGAACGTTATCTGACTGAACAGGTATTCAAGCGTCCGGTATTCGTTACCGATTATCCGAAGGAGATCAAAGCATTCTACATGAAGCAGAACGAAGACGGCAAGACAGTAGCTGCAGTAGACTGCCTGGTTCCTGGAATCGGCGAGATCATCGGCGGCAGCCAGAGAGAAGATGACTACGATAAACTTCTGACCAGAATGAACGAACTGGGACTTAAGGAAGAGGATTATAAGTTCTATCTGGATCTTCGGAAATACGGTTCTACCAGACATTCCGGATTCGGATTAGGCTTCGAGAGATGTGTGATGTACCTGACGGGAATGGGCAATATCCGTGATGTGATTCCATTCCCAAGAACGGTGAATAATTGCGAATTGTAGGAGTTGTGTATAGAATTCCAACAAGGGACAGGGCAAATTGAAAATGGGACAGGGGAATTTTAATTGGGGACGGGGGAAATTGAGATTTCCCCCGTCCCCAAACCCGACGAAGGAGGGTTTTATGAATATTCTAGTTGTAGACGACGAAAAAGAAATTGCTGACGTTATTGAGCTATATCTTCAGAACGACCAATACAGCGTATTCAAATTCTACACCGGACAGGATGCGCTGAACTGTATCAAGACCAAGAAGATTGATCTTGCGATTCTGGATATTATGCTGCCGGATATTGACGGTTTCCAGATACTCAAGATAATCAGGGAGAAATACACATTTCCGGTGATCATGCTGACGGCGAAGACGGAGTATATGGATAAGATTACCGGACTTACATTAGGGGCAGACGACTATATTCCGAAGCCGTTCAATCCGCTGGAACTGGTTGCCCGGGTGAAGGCGCAGATCCGCAGATACACACAGTATAATGACGGAGTCAAGGACGAAGGCGATATCATTGACTTTGGCGGTCTGGTGCTGAATCGGACCTCTCATGAGTGTGTCTATAATGAAGTGCCGTTGACTCTGACGCCGATTGAATTCGATATTCTGTGGCTGCTCTGTGAGAACCGGGGCAAGGTAATCAGTTCGGAAGAACTATTCGAGAAAGTATGGCATGAGAAATATTATAAGAACAGTAACAATACGGTCATGGTGCATATCAGACACCTTCGCGAGAAGATGAGTGCGCCGACCGGCAAATCAGACTTTATCAAGACAGTATGGGGAGTAGGTTATAAAGTTGAAGAATAACTATCGTAAGTTAAAATTCAGTATACTGCTTCAGACAGTACTGGTCACAGCAGTGACGGTGCTGGTAGGCGGATTCCTGCTTAGATACGTGATAGACGGCATTTATAATGACAGTTTTGCCAAAATGTTCGTTGATTTTATGATGGCACTGAATATGGATGAGCAGCGTGCTATAGATTTGTACTGGAAATTGATCGGAGATAACAAGATGTTCTTCATGATCGTCGGTTATCTATTGCTTTTTGCGCTGTTTTTCTATGCTGCGCTTTCTAAGATGATGAAGTACGTGGATCAGATCGGTTACGGAATCGAGAATATCGTATCTGAGTCCACCGAACCAATCCATCTGATCACCGAACTGAAGCCCATCGAGATCCGTCTGAATGAGATTAAGGCAACGCTGAAGAGGCAGGAATTGGAGGCAGAAGCAGGTGAAAAGAAGAAGAATGACCTGGTGCTATTTCTGGCACATGATTTAAAGACCCCGTTAACGTCTATTGTCGCTTATTTAAGTATGCTGGACGGACACCCGGATATGCCGGAAGAGGAGCGGATCAAGTACACCCACATTGCCATGGAGAAATCCCTGCGCCTTGGGGAACTGATCAATGAATTCTTCGATATCACCCGCTATAATCTCCAGGACATTGAATTGGAATCCGTAGAGATTGACTTATCTTTCATGCTGGAGCAGTTGGCAGACGAGTTATATGGAGTCCTGCAGGAAAAGAGACTGACTTGCGAGGTAAATGTAGAAGAGAACCTGATGGTATATGGTGATCCTGACAAATTAGCCAGGGTATTTGACAATATATTGAGAAATGCAATTGCATACTGCTACGAGAGTACGAAGATTCAGATTGAAGCTCAGATGAAGAAGGGAGACATTGAGATTGTATTTACGAATCAGGGGGATAAGATCCCTGGTGCAATGCTCCAGACTATTTTTGAAAAATTCTATCGTGTGGATGGCTCTCGTTCCAGCGGAACCGGAGGCGCAGGTCTTGGGCTTGCGATTGCAAAAGAGATTGTAGAATTGCATGGCGGGTTGATTCGTGCGAAGAGTGATGACATGAAGACACAGTTTATCGTAACCCTGCCATCAAAGGCAGAGCAAGAGGGAGGGGCAGCAGATGAAGTTCATACACATCGCAGATATACATTTAGGGGCATCCCCGGACGCAGGAAACTCATACAGCGAGGAGAGACCAAGGGAGATATGGGAAAGTCTGCGAAGGGTGATAGGCGTCTGTAATGAAGAAGAAGCAGACGTATTGCTGATTGCAGGGGATCTGTTTCACAGACAGCCTCTGCTTCGGGAGTTAAAAGAAGTAAATTATCTGTTTGGAACACTTGAACATACACAGGTAGTTCTGATTGCCGGCAATCATGACTATCTGAAGAAAGATTCGTATTACCGGACATTTTCATGGGGGAAGAATGTGCATATGCTTCTGGATGCTCAGATTACCTGCGTGGAGATTCCGGAACTTACGCTGGCAGTATATGGGTGCAGTTATCATGCAAAGGAGATTACTGAGCATAAATATGACGATGCATTCCCCCAGAACAGGCAGAAGTATGAGATATTGCTTGCTCATGGCGGTGATGAGAAGCATATTCCGATCCAGAAGGATAAACTGGACAGACTTGGCTATGACTATATTGCGCTTGGACATATCCACAAGCCCCAGGAACTGATTGGAAAACGAGCGATCTATGCCGGTGCGCTTGAGCCGATTGATAAGAATGATATCGGTCCGCACGGGTATGTGATAGGGGAGATTACGGACCAGGGATGCAAGGCGCGTTTTGTAAAAAGCGCATCCAGGGAGTATATCCATCTGGATATCATGGCTGACAAGAAGATGACAGGTCATTCACTGAAGGATCATATCAGGAAACGCATTGAGGAATGCGGACCTCAGAACATATATAAAGTGACTTTAAGAGGTTTTCGTGATCCGGATATCCTATTTGATCCGGAGATGATGGATTCATATGGAAATATCATAGAATTAGTAGATGATACGAAGCCGGCCTATGATTTGGAACGGCTGATGGCACAGAATAAAGACAATCTTCTTGGAAAATATATTGAAAGCCTGAAGGATTACGATGAGGACAGTGTGGAATATCTGGCGTTATGTGAAGGCGTACAGGCACTGATGGAGACGAGAAGAGGCTAGAGCATGGAATTTCAGGAACTGATTTTAAAGAATTTTGGAAAATTTACAGATAGACGCATACAGTTATATGATGGAATCAATATCCTGTATGGGGAGAATGAGTCCGGCAAATCCACCATTCATACCTTTATCAAAGGGATGCTGTTTGGAATGGAACGGGGCAGAGGACGGGCATCTGTTAACGATACATATAGTATATATGAGCCTTGGGAGAATCCGAATTATTATTCGGGTGCATTAAGATTCAGAAGCGGTGGGAAGCTTTTTCGGATTGACCAGAATTTTGATAAATATTCTAAGAAAGCAGAACTGATCTGCGAAGATGATGGAGAACAGTTTTCAATCGTAGACGGCGATCTGGATGTGCTGCTTGGAGGACTGAGCGCCGGGAATTATGAGAATACCGTGTCTGTGGGACAGTTGAAAGTAGAGATTAGCCAGTCCCTTGAAACGGAATTCAAGAATTATGCGACCAATTACTATGCTACGGGGAACAGTGAGATTAATCTGGCGAAAGCACTGGAGGATCTGCGGGAGAAAAAGCGGGTTCTGGAGCGTGATGTAAAGAATTCCCTGATTGAAAAGCAGCAGAAAAGGGAGCAGATCGAGCAGGAAGCATCCTATGTGTGGAGGGATGTACATCACCTGGAAGAAGAACGGAACCGCATTGCTGAAGAACTGGAGCATCGAAAGGAACGTGAAGAGCGGGAAGAAGCAGAGAAGAAGCGGATGATTGATGAATTGCGTCCTGCAAAATGGCGGATCCATCCCATTGAGATTATATTATTCGTTATTATTGTAGCACTTGCATTTGTCCTGATTACAAAGCCTTGGAACTATCTGGTTGCGATTATTGTCTTTCTTGCTTGTGGATTATACGTCTGGAACAGGATGAAGGTGGGGAAGAAGCAGGAGAAGACGCTGCCGGAGATCATGCTGGAGGAGATCACGCCGGAAGAGGAGAAGATTCCTTTGGAAAAATTGGTGTGGGAGCGGTCTCATCTGGAAGCGGAACTGAAGGAGAAGCAGATCCAATATAATAACCTTCAGGAACAGTTGGCGGAGTTGGATGAGGTCAGCGATGATTATCGGGAATATGATAAGAGACGCTTGGCTCTTCAGATGGCGATAGATCAGTTGAACGAATTGTCAGGGAACTTGCAGAAAGATCTGGAGAAGCGGCTGAATGGGAATGCATCGGAGATTCTGCGGCAGATTACCAATGGAAAATACTCAAGGCTGATCGTAGATGAAGGGCTTCATATGAGTGTATTTGGTCATGAGCGGAGGATTCCGATGGAACAGTTAAGCAGGGGAACGGTGGAGCAGATTTACTTTGCGCTTCGTATGGCGGCAGGCGGATTGCTTCATGAGGAAGAATACCCGGTGGTGCTTGACGATACATTTGCGTATTATGATGATGTGCGCCTTGGCAATACACTTAAGTGGCTGAGTGAGAATAAGCGTCAGGTGGTGATTCTTACCTGCCAGAAGAGGGAGAAGCAGATGCTTGATGAACTGGGGATTGCATATCATGAATTTTTGTTCTGATGGGAATAACGATTCATTGCAAAAAAATGTCGGACGATTTAAGAAGACAAGATTCGTTTTCAAAAACCGGTGTGGCTTTTGCCGCACCGGTTTTTAATACGCTGATTTTAGTTGGCAAAGCATCAGGAGGGAACTGCCGGTGGCAGATCCTGTCGGTGGTGCTTTTATGATATATCTTAGACTTCCTCTCCATTTTTATATTTTTCTACTACATGGTGAATACGGTCAACCGGATTCAGGATACTGCTGATAGACCCATCATGGTTCAGCGTATCAATCATCAATGCGATATATTTACTCATATCACAATTGATATAGTAAGGACGCTCAAGCAGTTTCGGTGTCTGATAGATCAGATTCGTCGTAAGGACTGCGTCAAGTATGCCTTCTTCGTATGCCTGGTCGAATTTCTCAAGACCATTGGTGAACAGTCCGAAGGTTGCTGCGGCGAAGATGCGTCTTGCTTTGCGCTGCTTTAACTGGCGGGCAACATCCAGGATGCTGTCTCCGGAGGAGATCATATCATCCAGAATGATGACATCCTTGCCTTCTACAGAAGAACCAAGGAATTCATGTGCAACGATCGGGTTGCGGCCATCTACGATCTTCGTATAGTCGCGGCGCTTATAGAACATACCCATATCAAGGTTCAATACGTTAGCCAGATATACAGCACGTCCGGTTGCACCTTCGTCCGGGCTGATAGCCATCATATGATCAGCATCAATCTGCAGATCATCAAACCGGCGGAGCAGACCTTTGATGAATTGATAGGTAGGGCGAACCGTCTCGAAACCATTCAACGGAATCGCGTTCTGTACTCTTGGGTCATGTGCATCGAATGTAATAATATTATCTACACCCATGCGTACCAGTTCCTGAAGTGCAAGTGCGCAGTCCAAAGATTCGCGGCTGCTTCTCTTATGCTGGCGGCTCTCATATAAGAACGGCATAATAACGTTGAGACGGCGTCCCTTGCCTCCAATAGCGGCAATGATACGTTTCAGGTTCTGGTAATGGTCATCAGGAGACATATGGTTGATATGTCCGGTCAGTGAATAAGTCAGGCTATAATTGCAGACATCCACCATCAGATAGATATCCTTACCCCGAACGGATTCATTGATAATACCCTTGGCCTCTCCTGAGCCAAAGCGAGGAACTTTTGCATCGATCAGATAAGTATCACGCTCATATCCATTAAAAACAGCTTCATCCTTTTGGGCGTGTCCTTCTTCTTTTCTCCACTTTACAATGTAGTCGTTTACCTTATTTCCCATTTCTGTGCAGCCGTCAAGAGCAATGATTCCAAGTGCTCCTACCGGTATGTTTTCTAAAATGCGATCATTACGGCGTAACATCTTTTGTACCTCCCAGGTTTAATAGTTTTTTTTGGATGCGGATGTCATCACCCGTGAGGCGCAGAATCGTGTAATTGCTGCTGATACGGGAGAAAGTCCGCTCAGAATAGATGGATTGTATATCGTCCAATGCAAGATTGGTTGATATTATGGTTGCTTTCTGTCTCAATATACGTTCATTCAGACAGATGAATAACTGCGATGTGGTGAATGAGTTCGCAAGTTCTGTTCCCAGATCATCGATAATCAACAGGTCGCAGTCATAGATATGCTCATAAGTATCGGACGCTTGTCCGTCTTTCTTACCGAAAGTACTCTGTGCAAATATATCAAATAATTGAGTTGCTGTAAAGTATACAACGGAATAAGATGCATCGATTAATTCTTTGGCAATACAATGAGAGAGGAAGGTCTTGCCAACCCCTGTGTCTCCGTATAGCAGGATGTTATGAAATTCATCGGAAAAAGTATCTATGAATTCATGACAGACCTTCAAAGCGGTCTGCATAGATTCAAGCGAAGATCTTCCCGTGAGAGGATCGATATGATTACTTGAATAGTAATCCAGAGAACAGGTAGAGAAGTTCTCTTTATCCAGAATCTCCTGTAAATTAGACTGAGTATATAGAAGATCGGTAATTGCTTTCTTGAAGCAATGGCATTTGGCGGTTCCGATATATCCGGTATCCTGACAATCCGGACAGGTATAGTGAAGTTCCAGATAATCTTCCGGTAATCCGTGAGACTTAAGCAACTGCTGCTTCTTAAGCACCAATGAACTTAGTTCTTCTTTTAAAGAAGTAAGCGCAGAACTGTCTCCGTCCAGAAGTCTGCGGGCTTTCCTGACGCTCAAAGAAGAGATGGCATGATCCACCTCTTCAAGAGCCGGAATCAGAGAATACGCTGTCTGATAGCGGTCTCTGAGTCGATGCTCATTGTCTAATTGCCGTTGTTCATATACACGCATTAATTGATCATATTGTGAATTGGAAAGTGCCATATAATGGTAGTTCTCCTTACTCTATAATGTGGTCTGGTCTGATTATTGCTGGACCAATCTGCGTTCCAGATCGCTCATGTCGTAAGAGCGACCGTTAAAGTTGTTGAATTTATTGCTTTTAAGCGTATTCGCAGGTTTAACTGCCTGCTTTTTCTTGCGTTCTTTTTCCTTCAGATAGTTGGCATCCAGCGCGTCAATATCTTTCAGATGATGAACATTATTGCTGAGCCATTTCTTTAAAATCGTATCCGTATATTCGAAGTTGGGCTGATGAATCGTATTCATGGTACGGTTACAGGCTTCCAGGATAATGTCCAAAGTAAAACCGTATTCCTCGTTCCATTTCTTAATATAAGCAGTCTCAGAAGCGGCAGGAGCACGTCCTTTGATGCCGTAAGCGTTCAGAACGGAATAACAATTCTTGTTGTACATGACCGTGCTGGACTTGGCTGCCGATACGGTAGTGATCTTCTGCTCGTTCCAGGACAGTGCGACCTTCTGGATATAATGCATACTCTTGTGACCGTTCTCTACGCAGTATTCAATCAGATATTCAATCAATTCTGCGGACATATGAAGCGTATCAAAAAAGTATGTAATCGTATCAATATCTACGGCAGACAGTGTCTTGCCCAGATACTGCTCTGCTACAAAGAGTAGTTCTTTGAACTCCTTGCGTTCCTGGCGGTTCCGGTATTGTTGGATATTCGGCGCAGGAGCCGTACTCTCGGGCGCGATTGTCTGCTGTGAGGTTGAGGAATCTGCGACCATACCCGAGTGTTCGTCAAGCGTGGCAGGAGATGCCTGTGTGCCGGTTCCGGGACCGGGATCTGATTCGTCACGGTAATCAAGCAGTCCTTGCTTCTTCCAGTAATTCAATGCGCGAAGCACGTCCTTCTCCGTACATTCCAGAATATCTGCCATCCCGGAGATGGACAGAGTCTCACAAGACTTGTTCATATGGCGCAGAAGAAGAAGATAGACCTTCACATATTCGCCGTTCGCCTTAATCATATAATGGTCTATAAATTCATTCTCAAGCACAGTAGTATTCACTTGTGCATATTTGGTAAGTGTCAATCTCTTCATAGTTCTTACGCCAGTCCTTCCTCTTAGTTCGTGTCTCGTAGAGATATTATAGCACTAGAAAGACCGGCAAAAAAGAAATTTTTGAGCCAAAAATCAGGTTTTTTGTGGATAAAAATCTGTGGAAAATGTGGATAACTAACGTTTTAAGAGATCTTCCCCAATGTTTACAACGTCTCCGGCACCCATAGTTATCAACAAGTCCCCTTTATGACACTTTCCTATACAGAAGTCTTCGATTTCCCCAAAGGAGGAGAAGTAATATGCGTCACAGCCTCTCTCTTTCAGTGCATCTGCAATATCCTTGGAAGAGATGCCTAAGGTATCCGTTTCTCTTGCAGCGTAAATATCTGCCAGAATGATATGGTCTGCATTCATTAATGCTTCCACGAATTCTGGGAACAGTGCCTTAGTCCTGGTATAAGTATGTGGCTGGAAGACACACCAAATATCCTTGTGCGGGTAATTGTGCGCTGCAGTCAGGGATGCAGCAATCTCTGTCGGATGATGTGCATAATCATCAATAATGGTGATGCCGTTCACTTCGCCTTTTAACTCGAAACGGCGGTTCGTTCCGTGGAACTCTTTAAGTCCGGTTTTGATTGCCTCAAGAGGAACATCAAGTATATCAGCAGCAACGATTGCAGCCAGTGCATTGGATACATTGTGGTCTCCATTAACGGACAGGGAGATTCTGTCGACAAAAGTGCCGGATTTTACCAGGTCAAAAGATGCCTCTCCCAGATTATTATGAAGGAGATTGGTGGCACTATAATCCATGGAACTGTTGCTGCCATAACGGATAATTCGGCATTTTAACCCCTCTGTGATACCGTCAAGGTTCGGAATATCTCCGTTGATAATCAGGGTTCCGTCTTCCGGAAGAAGTTCGGCGAATCTATGGAATGAGCCTCGGATATCATCCAGATCTTTGAAGAAATCCAGATGGTCTTCGTCGATATTCAGGATAATGCCGATCTTCGGGAAGAAATGAAGGAAACTGTTCGTATATTCACAGGCCTCTGTGACGAATACTTTAGAGCCTCCTACACGAATATTGCCGCCGATTGCTTTTAGGATGCCGCCGACGGATATGGTAGGATCAAGTTCGGCTGCAAGCAGTATATGTGAAAGCATGGAAGTCGTCGTAGTCTTGCCGTGAGTTCCGGATACTGCGATTGGAGTATCGTAGTTGGTCATCAGTTGTCCGAGCAGTTCCGCACGGCTTAACATTGGCAGTCCGCTCTTCTTTGCAGCTTGATATTCTTCATTGTCTTCGTGGATTGCCGCGGTATAGACAACCAGGTCAATGCCAGGAATAATATTCGATGATTTCTGACCATAGAATATGGTTACCCCCATCTGCTCCAAATGATTGGTGAGGGCGGATTCTTTGTTGTCGGATCCGGAGATCCGAAATCCTTCTTTTAACAAGATCTCTGCAAGACCGCTCATGCTGATTCCGCCGATTCCTATAAAGTGTACATGTACAGGTTGTTTAAAATTAATTTTATACATAAATACCATCCTTTTCGTATGTTTTGCTGCTTTTTGGAAATAGTCATAAAAATAATTCTCTATTCATATTATTATATACATATATGGAAAAAAAACCAAGTCGTAAGTTTTTGTGATATTTTAATAAAATGTTCACGAAAAATTCATTTTTTTTGTAAAATTTGTTCACGACTAAGGAAAACTATGCTATAATGTAACCTAAGATTACTGAGGAGGGGTGATGACATGAGAAAAAAAGAGATGATAGCAATGTTGCTGGCAGGAGGACAAGGAAGCAGACTTGGAGTTCTTACTGCGAAGGTTGCCAAGCCGGCCGTTGCATTTGGAGGTAAATATAGAATTATTGACTTCCCGCTCAGCAACTGCATTAACTCAGGAATTGATACTGTCGGAGTGCTAACGCAATATCAGCCATTACGATTGAATACACACATAGGAATCGGAATTCCGTGGGATCTGGATCGTAATTTCGGAGGAGTTACGATTCTTCCACCTTATGAGAAAAGCAGCAACAGTGAGTGGTATACCGGTACGGCGAATGCGATATACCAGAATCTGGATTATATGGAGACATTTAATCCTGATTATGTATTAATCCTGTCAGGCGACCACATCTATAAGATGGATTATGAGGTGATGCTGGATTACCATAAGGAGAATCACGCGGATGTTACGATTGCAGCCATGCCTGTACCGATGGAGGAAGCAAGCAGGTTCGGTATCGTGATTACAGATAACGGAGGCAAGATCTCGGAGTTTCAGGAGAAGCCAGCCACGCCTAAGAGCAATCTGGCGTCTATGGGTATCTACATCTTCAGTTGGCCGGTGTTGAAAGAAGCGCTGCTCGCATTGAAGGACGAGCCGGGATGTGATTTCGGAAAACATATTATTCCTTATTGTCATGAAAAAGGTGAGAGATTATTTGCATATGAGTTCAACGGATATTGGAAGGACGTGGGAACGCTTGGCTCATATTGGGAAGCCAATATGGAATTGATCGATATTATTCCGGAGTTCAATCTGTATGAAGAATTCTGGAAGATCTATACTAACAGCGAGATTCTTCCGCCGCAATATATCTCGGGACAGTCAGTAATTGAGAGGAGTCTGATCGGCAATGGATCGGAAGTATACGGAGAGGTGCGTAATTCGATCGTTGGTTCAGGGGTAACCATTGGAGAGGGTGCGGTTGTCAGGGACTCTATTATAATGAAAGACGTTAAGATAGGAAAAGGATGCGTAATTGACAGGGCGATCATCGCTGAGAATTGCGAGATTGGCGATAATGTTACGCTTGGAATCGGCAGCGATGTGCCGAATAAGTTAAAGCCGGCAATCTATTCGTTCGGTCTTGTGACGATTGGAGAGAATTCAGTAGTGCCGGGTGGCGTGCAGGTTGGAAAGAATACTGCCATTAGTGGTGTGACGTCCAGAGATGACTATCCGAATGGTGTACTGGAAAGCGGAGAGACATTGATAAAGGCAGGTGGACGAGCATGAGAGCAGTAGGTATTATATTAGCAGGCGGTAATAACAACAGGATGCGCGAGTTGACCACGAGGAGGGCAATTGCGGCGATGCCGATCGCCGGAAGTTACAGGGCGATTGATTTTGCCTTGAGTAACATGTCGAATTCGCATATTCAGAAGGTGGCGGTGCTGACTCAGTATAATGCACGTTCGCTGAATGAACACCTGAATTCATCCAAGTGGTGGGATTTCGGCAGAAAGCAGGGGGGCTTGTATGTATTTACCCCTACGATTACGGCGGATAATGGCTATTGGTACAGAGGAACCGCGGATGCAATTTGCCAGAATCTGGATTTTCTGAAGAGATGCCATGAGCCTTATGTGATTATTACATCGGGTGATGCTGTATATAAGATGGATTATAACAAGGTGTTGGAATATCATATTGAGAAGAGGGCTGATATTACAGTGGTTTGCAAGGAACTGGATCCAGGCGAGGATGCCAGCCGCTTCGGAACCCTGAAATTAGACGAATCTATGCGCATCGAGGAATACGAAGAGAAACCGATGGTGGCGAATTCGAGCCTCATTTCAACAGGAATCTACATCATCAGAAGAAGGCTGTTGATCGACCTGATCGAACGCTGCGCAGAGGAGGAAAGGTATGATTTTGTAACTGATATTCTCATCAGATATAAGAATCTGAAGAAAATGTACGGTTATAAGATAAAAGATTACTGGAGCAACATATCAACAGTAGATGCTTATTATCGGACTAACATGGATTTCCTGAAACCGGAAGTAAGGAATTATTTCTTTAGGGAGTGTCCGGAGATCTATTCTAAGGTCAGTGATCTGCCGCCAGCGAAGTACAATCCTGGCTCGGCTGTGAAGAACAGCCTTGTGGCAAGTGGAAGTATTATCAACGGTACGGTGGAGAATTCGATCCTTTTCAAGAAGACATTTGTCGGTAATAATTGTGTGATTAAGAATTCAATTATTCTGAATGACGTTTATCTTGGGGACAATACGTATATTGAGAATTGTATTGTGGAAAGTCGTGACACGATCAGAGCAAATACACGTCATGTTGGGGAAAATGGTGTGAAGGTAGTTATGGAAAAGAACGAGAGGTATGCACTTTAGTGCTGCGGCTTGTAAGAAAGGGGCTAGAGGAAATATGCAAATCACAGATGTACGCGTACGCAAGGTGGCAAAAGAAGGAAAGTTAAAGGCAGTAGTGTCTATTACTATGGATGAAGAATTCGTGGTACATGACATTAAAGTCATCGAAGGAGAAAAAGGACTCTTCATTGCGATGCCAAGCAAGAAAGCATTAGATGGCGAGTATCGAGATATTGCACATCCAATCAACTCAGGAACGAGAGAACGTATTCAGAGTATTATTCTCGAAAAATACGAAGAAGCATTGGAAGATGAGGAGGAATAAAAAAGAGAGCGGAGGCTCTCTTTTTTATTTAGGTAATTGGGGACGGGGGAAATTGAAATTTCCCCCGTCCCCAATTGAAATAACCCTGTCCCTTTTTAAATTTGCCCTGTCCCTTTTTGTAAATTAAAGTGCATCATTGTGTGTGTCTTGGGATGTTGAAAATCCAGTCTGTAAGCGCATAATCTAATTTCCTGCCAATCACTGAAATCCTTGCAATGCTGATTATACTTGGTGTCGCCGATAATCGGACAGCCGATGTTGGCAAGCTGGACACGGATCTGGTGATGGCGTCCGGTGTCCAGTTGGATATCAAGTTCGGTAGGGGACAGGGGAAATTGCAATTTCCCCCGTCCCCAATTAGAATCGGGGTGTCCCTTTTTGAAATAGCCCTGTCCCTTTTTGACAACCGTATAATGTAGGCGGGCGATTTTCGCACCAGAAGTATCTGGCGTGCAGATTCTCGAGGTGTTTGTCCGGGCGTCTTTTACCATGTAATTTTCTAACGTATCTTCTTCCTGAGGCGGCTGCCCATCCACAAGTGCGCGGTAATATTTCCCGAATCCCTGACTCTGTAATTGACGGTTCAATTCTCTGGCGGCAAATGGCGTCTTGGCAAAGACGAGGATTCCTTTTACCGGCTGGTCCAGCCGATGAATGACGGCGAGGTAAGGCTCTCCTTTGTCAGAGGTACTCCAGGAAGAGTTCTGATAAATGTGATTCTTAAGCAGACTGACCATATCGGGAGTGCCGATCCGCTTGCTCTGGGTGGCGATTCCGTGAGGCTTTACGCACACCAGAATGTGTTTATCTTCGTATAATATCTCTAAAGTATCTGATTTCATACATGAATTCTCCTTGACTTTGAATCTTACTGCTCTTATCATTTAAACATAGTGTGTAAAAATATGCAAATAAAAGCAGGGAAGGTATGCGGGATGGATTACATATTATTGATATTGGGATTTGTGTTATTGATAAAAGGAGCAGATTTTTTTGTGGATGGAAGTTCCAGCGTGGCAAAACTTTTAAAAGTGCCGACAATTATCATTGGTCTTACAGTTGTGGCGTTTGGCACAAGTATGCCGGAATTGTCAGTCAGTGTCACGGCAGCGATACAAGGGAACAATGACTTGGCAGTAAGCAATGTGCTTGGTTCTAATATATTCAATCTTCTGGTTGTGCTTGGATGCTGCTCGCTGGTCAACCCGGTACAGGCGAAATGGTCCCTGCTTAAAAAGGAGTTTCCTTTTTCTATATTAATTACTGCGATTCTGCTTGTCCTGATTCTGAATTTCTCGGCGACGAAGATATTCAGCGGGGATGGGAACTTTATGCTTGGAAGATGGGGAGGCGTTCTGCTTCTGATATTGTTTGGAATCTTCCTCGATGCGACGGTCAAAGAGGCGCTTGGCGCCAGGGATCAGATGGAAGGAGAGGAAGAGTATAAGGTGATGAGTCCTGCAAAAAGTGCGCTATACATTATTGGTGGTCTTGTCGGGATTGTTCTGGGCGGAGAACTGGTTGTAGACAGTGCCTGTAACATTGCGGAGGCATTCGGGTTAAGCCAGACGTTTATCGGACTTACGATTGTGGCTCTGGGAACATCGCTTCCGGAACTGGTCACTTCGATGGTGGCAGCAGGCAAGGGAGAGAATGATCTGGCAGTTGGAAATGTAGTTGGCTCGAATATTTTTAATATTCTTCTGATTCTCGGCGTGTCTGCGGCGATAACGCCGATCCGGCTGGATGTTGCGGCGATCTATGATACTGTGCTTCTAATCGTGGCGAGTCTGATCGTCTATGTGGCGGCGGTCAGTAAGCGAGAAATCAGACGGACAGAAGGGGCAATGTTTTTGCTGGCATATCTGGCATTTTTTGTATATATTCTGATAAGATAGAGGTGGATTTCGATAGATTTTGCCTTGACAAATACATTTTAATGGATTAGAATTACGTTTAATCGAATAACCTGTCGGCAATGATGGTTGCGGAAGACGGGTTTGGCGATGAAGAGGAATAGTAATTACAGAGGAGATTCCACAGAGAGAGAATCCACCGGCTGAAAGATTCTTGTATTGATGCGTAATGAACCTACCTTGGAGCCACTGTGTGAAAATGCAGCGTGACGCCAGCGTTAATGGTGAAGAGAGAGAACTGCGAGAGGGTCGCAGTTAACTAGGGTGGTACCGCCGAACTTTTCGGTCCCTTTTTCGGGAGCGTAAGGTCCGGTGTTTTTGTATTATTAAGATTTTTGATTGCCGGACATTGCCGAAAATATTTTCGGGAAATCGATAAATTAAGACTCCCAATGAATCATAGTGGGGCAAGGGTCCTGCGTAGAAAAGAAAAGGAGAAGAGAGACATGGCAAAGGAAAAGAAACTGGTAGAAAATATCACACCACGTGATGAAAATTTTGCACAATGGTACACGGATGTTGTGCGTGAGGCAGAACTGTGTGATTATTCAAGTGTAAAAGGATGTCTGAATTATTTGCCGAATGGCTATGCGATCTGGGAATTGATTCAGGCTGATCTGGACAGACGTTTCAAAGAGACAGGAGTAGAGAACGTATATCTTCCAACCTTGATTCCGGAGAGCCTTCTGGAAAAAGAAGCAGATCATATCGAAGGATTTGCACCTGAAGTAGCATGGGTTACACATGGAGGTATGGAGAGATTGCAGGAAAGATTGTGTATCCGTCCTACATCAGAGACGATGTTCTGTGATCTGTGGGCTAAGACGGTTCAGTCATATAGAGACCTTCCGAAAGTATGGAATCAGTGGAACTCAGTTCTTCGCTGGGAGAAGACAACAAGACCTTTCTTGCGTTCAAGAGAGTTCTTGTGGCAGGAAGGACATACAATCCATGCAACATATGAAGAGGCGGAGGAACGTACGATCCAGATGCTTCACGTATATGAGGATTGCTATAGAGAGACGCTTGCGATTCCGTTCGTATCAGGAAGAAAGGCAGAACATGAGAAATTTGCGGGTGCTCAGGATACCTATACAATAGAGGCATTGATGCATGATGGTAAAGCACTACAGTCTGCAACAAGCCATTTCTTCGGAAGCGGTTTCCCGGATGCATTCGGTATTAAATATGTTGATAAGAATAATCAGCTTCAGAGCGTATATGAGACTTCCTGGGGATGGTCTACAAGAAGTATTGGTGCGCTGATTATGGTTCACGGTGATGACAGTGGTTTGGTATTGCCGCCGCATGTAGCACCGGTAGAATGTAGAATCATTCCGATCGCACAGCACAAAGAAGGTGTGCTTGATCGTTCTTATGCACTTCTTGATGAGTTGAAGAAGGCTGGATATAGAGTGAAGATTGACGCTTCTGAGAAGAGCACCGGATGGAAATTCTCTGAGCAGGAGATGCTTGGTATCCCGACACGTATCGAGATTGGACCAAAGGATATCGAGAAGAATCAGGTTGTTGTTGTTCGTCGTGATAACCGTGAGAAGATCGCGGTATCCCTGGATGAGATTGCAACAAAACTGCGTGATATCTTAGAGCAGGAGCAGCAGGATATGTACGATAAGGCCAATGCATTCCTTCAGAGCCATATTGATACAGCAACAGAATTAGATGAGATGGTTGAGAAGTTCAAGGCTAACCGTGGATTCGTTAAGGCTTGCTGGTGTGGTGATCCGGAATGTGAAGGCGAAGTTAAGTATGTAACTGGCGGTGCAGCAACCAGATGTCTGATTGAAGATGAAGATATGATCTCAGACAAATGTATCTGGTGTGGCAAGCCGGCGAAACATATGGCTTATTGGGGCAAGTCATATTAATTCCGTTTAATTGGGGACGGGGGTTTTTGAAGTTTCAATGTCATTAAGTTAAGAAAACGTCCTAAGATAGTAGGGTATGTAGAAATACATGCTCTACTTTTTTTTGCAAAGAAATT